>VGJU01000141.1 GCA_016867335.1 Candidatus Zixiibacteriota bacterium
AAGGTTTTGACTCGGTTGATGGGAATCACGGCCACTGTTTCCCCGTTTGTACGTCCAAACAGGGCCGTGTATTCCTTGGGAGCGGCCTGAAACGCCTTTTCATCGGCGACCAGTCCGATCAAATGGCCTTCGATCGAAAATACCGCGCCGCTGGTAAATCCGGTCCCGACGGCGGCACTCACCTGAATCAACACATCCTCCTGCCGAATACCGTTTACAAGTCCAAGCGACATGGAAGACGGATTGCCAAAGGCATGGCTCAGCATAAACACCCATGCACCCGGCGACACTTCGTCCGAGTTGCCCACACGCGCCGGAGAGACGGACACGCTGTCCACTTGTACCATGGCGATGCTGGACAACGGATCGACGCCTATCAACGTCGCTCGGCGGTACTGACCGTCCGAAAAACTGATCAGGATGTCGTCCGCCTGATAAACCGCACCCGCCGTAGTCAGGATATGCCCGTCCCGGTCCCATACCACGCCGGAGCCAACGTGACGGTCATAGTCGGTTACGGTCTGGCCGTTTATGGTGGTAGTATATTTGCGTTGAACGATAACGGTTACAACGGAGGGTTCTATTTTTTTGACCAGGCCGACCGTCTCTCGTTCCATGTTGCGCAACACCGAATAGGGTTGCGCCGTTGCCGGGCACACCCCCCAACCCGCCAGAAGGACGGCCGTCAGAAATGGAAAAAAGACGCGAAACATAGAAAAGCATAGCGTCGCGCCGGTAACGGGAAAGGTCATCGAATCAGAACGAGACGCGGGTGACGCGCTTTTTGGATGAAGCGGATGGAAGGGGCCGCCTCCCGGTCGCATCAAACGTGTTGACCGACGGATCGGTTTCCTCAGGCTGTGTAAAAAACTCCGATCCTGCGGTGGACACATCGACGGCAAAACCCGATATCTTAGGCTCCAGGGTCTGAATGGTCAAAATACCACGAGAGCGGGGCATCGGTTGCGGAGAGGATACGGAAACCATCGTGAGCATGACCGGCGATGAAGAGGGGGACACTGCCGTCTGGGGCTGGGTATGAAGAACCGGCGACACCTTCATGACAGGGGCGGGGCGCAGTGGAACCGAAATCGGAACGGCAAGACCCCACATAGCAGGGGATGGCTCTACAAAAGCAGGCACATACAGACCGGTTTCTACCACGCGCACCGTCTCGACCGGGCTTTTGTAAGAAGAAATCCCGCCGAGTAGGCCGACTACAAGGACAAACCCCGCCGCAAACGCATACTGGACGGAACGACGCCGGGCAAAACCCAACCACTCGACCGCATTTTCCATAAGTTCGGGCCAGAACGGTTTACGATAAATCTCGCGCGTGCGTTCCTCCTGAAGACTGCTGCGCAACACCTGGTCGAACTGAGAAGAAAGACCGGCAACCGGAAGTCCCTTGAGTGCCCGTACGGTTCGCTCCATGTCGGAAACCCTTGTACTGCAACGGGTGCAACCGTGAAGATGAAACCGGAGTGCATCCCGTGCTTCCTGTTCCAAGTCTCCGTCGATATATCCGGAAAAGAGTTTTTCAAAATAGGTACAGTTCACTTGCCTCACCCTCGCTCTTTATGGAGCCTATCCGAAAATCTCATCCCTTGGTCGATACTCACTGACTTATCAAGCGTCGTACTGCCAGTGTCTCAACATTTCCTGAAGTCGCAGACGAGCGCGATTGACCCGCGACTTGATCGTTCCGGTAGGACAGTCGAGAATCTCACCGATCTGTTCGTAGGACATCTCTTCTATGTCACGCAACACGATGACGGTACGATATTTGATCGGCAACTGTTCTATGGCCGTCTGGATAGCCCATCCCAACTTGGTCTGTTCCAAAAATTCCGCAGGATTGGCGGTAGGATCGGGCAGATCGAATCCTTCCGTGTTGCAGTCTTCGACCGGGGAGGCGTTTAGCGAAAAAAACTGACGGCGTCTGCGTTTTCTCAGTTCGCTACGGGCAAGATTCAGGGCGATCGTATAAATCCATGTCGAAAAATTCGAAGTCGCCTGATAATTGTCCCGGTTTCGATACACGCGCAAAAAGGTTTCCTGTACCAAGTCCTCGCTCATCTCCATACTGCCTACCAGCCGGAAAATACAGTTGTACAGCCTGGTTTTGTACCGGCTTACGAGCATTTCGAACGCGTGCATGTCCCCGCGTTGCACTTGGCTAAACAGAGATTCATCGGTAGCGGTCAAGTGGTCGAAAACGTCCGGCTGGATCGCCGCAGCCGCCTCATACGTGTGATATCGACTCATATATATATTCCTCCCACCTTGTTAGACGTTACATAGGCGGAAGGGTTCCGGATATTTTCGCATAAAATTTTACGCCGGACAGATTTCATGAAAGCCTATCCGTTGCCGTCGTCAAAACGGTTTTGTCGTAAGGATGTACACAGTATAGCCGGGAACCGCTGTGCTGTCAAAGTTTTTTCGGCATGGCGAAAAGAAGCCCCTACCCAAATACGATCCGATCAAAACACTGCGGTGTATGGAAATTGGGTTTTGGCGTGTCTACCGGTGCCCAAGTGCCCCAATGCGGATGCGAAGTCCGATCTCCGCACTTGTAGAAATTGCCGCGCCACACCACCCCTTTCCCCTGTGGGGTCGGGCCGAAATATTTGTGAAATAACGTGAAAGGTACGTGATACTCGACGGTCCATGTCGTAGGTATACTGATCTCCGGCTCGACGATACGCGGCAACGAATGCGCGATGCGTATGGTTCTGCCATCCTCCTCGGTAACGAGAATCCGTGTTTGGCCCGCCTCACGCTCTTCGGGAGACAGACACCGGTACAACAACATCGTACCTCCACAGTTGATTTCGAAGTTGAAATAGGCCAGCGAATCCGGCAGGGGAGCGACAAAAAACTCGACACAACTGTCCGTACATACACTGTCCTGAAATCGTTGCGCCACCGCCCGCACATAGTGGTCTTCGACACGGAAGATTACCGCAAGACGTTCCCGGTCGTACAACAGTCTCGCCTCGGTTCTGGGATGGTGACCGGAATCTTCCCAAGAAAACCGGGAAACCTGAAGCGTATCGGCCTTCCTCCATTGCGGATGGTCCCAGTCGGCGCGCGGAATGGAAAGTTTATCCACAGAAGCGATGGTATACTTCATGCAACATCCTTTCACCCGGAACGATACTCGAAATCCATGATGGGTTTATTCTTTATAATACCCTATATGTATTCTGTCCAGCAAAAAGCAGCTCGGAAACGCACAGACGATACACCCGCCCCGATGCCGATCTTTGTTGCGCTCTTGACACCCCCCGCCCATCTCCCCTTTTTAGCGTCCATCCAACATCCAACATCCAACATCCAACATCCAAAGGACATTCCGATGTGCGCCATGCGATTGCAATTTAACAGTCTGGGTTTCGAACTGTATGACGACGACCGATGCGCGGCATTTTACCGTGCCTCCGAGATCATTCCCCGGACCGAAGTACCCAAACCCTGTTTTGCACCGATTTTTACACCATCCGGCAAATCGGTCACCGAGTACCGCCCGGCGGATCATCTCTGGCATACCGGGTTGTATTTCGGATGGGTACACGTAAACCGTGCCAACTTGTGGGGCGGCCCTTGGTATTTGCCCGAAACCGGTAAATACGAGTATGTCGAAAACACGCACGGTATACAGCGTCACGACGCTTTTCCCGTCGCGCGTTCCACCGGAAACGAAGCCGTGGTCGCCGAAACGCTGACTTGGCTCGACGCCTCCGATACCCCCATGATCGCCGAAACCCGCCGCTACGTATTTACCCGCATGACCGAGCCGGACGCCTATCTCTGGCAGATCGATACCCGTCTCGCGCCGGTCGTGGAAGAGGTGACGCTCGGCGCATCCAAAGCCGCACGATACAGCGGACTGGTACTCCGCATGGGGCCGCCCTTTTCCGATGCACGCCATCTCGACAGCGAAGGGCGCGAAGGTCATGAAAACGTCATGGGACAGCAGGCGCGATGGGTAAGCGCCTCCGGCGCATCCGGGGGCATGGCGGTCATCATGGACCACTCCGAAAATCCGAGACAGCCTGTGCGCTGGTTTGCCCGGCGCAATCTGCTCGGCCCGGCATTGCTCATGGATGGCGAGATGACCCTTCGACAACCTGACAACCTGCGGCTACGCTATGGAATAGCATTTTTTGACGATCCTTTGCCGGTAGACAACATCAACGCGCTGTACCGTCTTTATACGGAGAGAGCGGAATAGACACGGATGCCACAAAGATTGTGATTGACAACAAGACAGACGAACATGTATGTTCAAAGGTTGCTTTGACGAAACATAGGGGTACTGCATGGCGAAACAGGCGTGTGAACAGGGAGTATCGTATGTCGAGTGAGGAAACATCGGGGGCGGAAAACCTCGAAACCGACGTGGAAGAGTCCGTAGAACTTCAGGAGTGGCTGGAGTCGCTTGATTACGTGCTGGCGCAGAAAAATCCGGACCGCGTGCAGCGGCTTCTTCAGGCGCTTCAATATCGGGCCGCCCGTGCCGGTATCCCGCTTCCCTTTTCCGCCACCACACCGTATGTCAACACCATCCCCGCAAACAGCCAAACCCCCTATCCTGGGGATCGCGAACTCGAACGACGCATCAAAAACTATATCCGATGGAACGCCTTGGCTATGGTGGTCCGCGCCAACTGGGAAGACAGTTCCATCGGCGGGCATATCTCTACTTACGCCTCTTCGGCAACGCTCTACGAAGTGGGGTTCAACCATTTTTTCAGAGCCAGAAACGGCCACCACGAGGGCGACTTGCTTTTTGTGCAGGGACACGGCTCACCCGGTATCTATGCCCGCGCGTTTCTTGAGGGCCGCATCACCGAGGAGCATCTGCAAAACTTTCGCCGTGAAGTAAAACCCCCCGGTCTTTCTTCCTATCCGCACCCCTGGTTGATGCCCGATTTCTGGGAGTTCCCGACGGTCTCAATGGGGTTGGGCTCTATCATGGCGATCTATCAGGCTCGTTTTATGCGGTATCTGGAAAACCGGGGGATCAAGACGCCGAGCGACTCGAAGGTGTGGGTCATGATGGGCGACGGTGAAACGGACGAACCCGAATCTCTGGGTGCCATTACCGTGGCGACCCGTGAAAAACTGGACAATCTGATCTTTGTCATCAACTGCAATCTTCAAAGATTGGACGGGCCGGTGCGGGGAAATGGCAAGATCATTCAGGAACTCGAAGGGGTGTTTCGCGGCGCCGGATGGAACGTCATCAAAGTCATCTGGGGAACGGACTGGGACGCGCTGTTGGAAAAAGACGATCAAGGCCGGTTGGTCAGGCGGATGAACGAGACCGTGGACGGCCAGTATCAGAAATACAGCGTGGAATCGGGCGAATACATCCGAAAAAACTTTTTCGGCGACGACCCCGCCCTTGCAAAAATAGTGGAAGACCTTTCCGACGAACAGCTTGAACGACTCAGAAGAGGCGGTCACGACCCCGAAAAGGTGTATCATGCCTACCGCGCCGCAGCGGACCAT
This sequence comes from Candidatus Zixiibacteriota bacterium, assembly GCA_016867335.1. Lineage (GTDB taxonomy): Bacteria > JAAXHH01 > JAAXHH01 > JAAXHH01 > JAAXHH01 > VGJU01. The sequence continues at coordinate 5,524 of VGJU01000141.1, forward strand.
AAAGGCAGCCCGACGGTCATCCTCGTCAAAACCATCAAAGGCTACGGGTTGGGTGAAAGCGGACAAGGAGCCAACAGCGCACATCAGAAAAAGAAGATGACCCGCGACGAACTCATCCAGTTCAGAGATCGTTTCAAGATTCCCATTTCAAATGAAGAAATCAGCAAGGCTCCGTTTTATAGACCTTCCGATCAGAGCGCGGAAATCGTCTATCTCCGCGAGCGACGCAAAAAACTGGGTGGGTATGTGCCGGCTCGACGCACCGTTTTTTCACGAATCGGTGTTCCGGGGCAAAACAAATTCGAAGAGTTTTACAAAGGAACGGGTGAACGCGAGGTATCCACCACGATGGCGTTTGTGGGTATCCTGGCCAAGCTGATGCGCGACAAAGAAATCGGAAAAATGATCGTTCCCATCGTACCCGACGAGGCCCGTACCTTTGGTATGGACGCGCTGTTTCGGCAATCGGGCATCTATTCCCCGGTCGGCCAGTTGTACGAACCTGTAGACGCCCAAACGTTGCTCTATTACCGCGAATCCAAAGACGGCCAGCTTCTCGAAGAAGGCATCTCGGAAGCCGGCGCCATGGCCTCCTTTATCGCCGCCGGTACGGCATACTCCACCTACGACATCCCCACCATTCCCTTCTATATCTACTATTCCATGTTTGGGCTTCAACGCATCGGCGACCTGGTGTGGGCCGCCGGCGACATGCGTTGTCGAGGGTTTCTCGTAGGAGCTACCTCCGGACGCACCACGCTTGCCGGAGAGGGTCTCCAGCATCAGGACGGCCACAGCCATCTGCTGGCGTATCCCGTGCCCAATCTGCTGGCCTACGATCCGGCTTATGCCTACGAGTTGGCGGTGATCGTCGAAGAAGGTCTGCGCCGGATGTACGAGAAACAGGAAAGCGTTTTCTACTACCTGACCGTCCACAACGAAAACTATGCGATGCCCGCCATGCCGGGCAACGTGGAAGTTACCAAAGACGGCATCATGAAAGGTATGTATCTGTTTCGCAAGTCTTCGAAGAGCGGAACCCGGCTCCATGCGCAACTGCTGGGCAGTGGCGCGATACTCAACGAAACGCTCAAAGCAGCGGAGATGTTGGAAAAAACCTACGAGGTGGCGACCGATGTCTGGAGCGTGACCAGCTACAAAGCGTTGCAAACCGACGCCGAAGATGTGGAACGCTGGAATATGCTCCACCCCACCGAAACCCCCCGTATCTCCTATGTCGCCGCCTGCACCCAAGACGCCCCCGGCGTCTTTGTCGCCGCCTCCGACTACGTAAAAGCATTACCCGACTCGATCTCCTCGTGGTTTCCCCGTCCTCTGATCTCGCTGGGAACCGACGGCTTTGGGCGAAGCGACAACCGAGCCGCCCTGCGCGAATTTTTTGAAGTGGATGCCCGCTATATCACACTGGCTACGCTGTACGGACTGGCGCGGGAAGGTAGTCTGGCGTATGAAACGGTCAAAAAAGCCCTGCGCACCATGAAAATAGACCCGAACAAACCTAATCCCTTGACCGTGTAGGTCTTACGGAGACACGACACGATGGAGAAACCTTTCAATCTACCCCCTCTTGGCGAAAATGTCAGCGCGGGAACCGTAGTGGGTATCCTTGTGGCGGTAGGCGATACCCTGGCGGTCAATCAGGCGACACTGGAAATAGAGACCGACAAGGCTAACTTGGAAGTGCCATCCACCGTTGCCGGCGTCGTGACGGAAATTCTTGTCAAAATCGGTGACAAGGCGCAGGTGGGGGCGCCCGTGCTGATGGTGGAAGAGGGCGCCGCCGCCGCACAGCCACCCCCGCCGACGGAAGCCCCAACACCTGCGTCCTCCACCCCACCCCGCGAATCCGTTCCCGTCTCAGCCGCTCCTGCGCCGGCATCCGCACCCGAACCGTCCTCCCCGCCGCCCGGGCCTGTCGCTGTGCCGTCATCCGCTTCGTCACCCGTGGCAGATGGAACGCCCGTACCCGCCGCACCGTCGGTCCGACGTTTTGCGCGCGAAATAGGCATCGACATCCGTCAGGTTCCCGGAACCGGCCCCGGGGGGCGCATTTCCGTCGAAAACGTCAAGGTTTACGCCAAACAACTCAACACAGGCCGCGTCGCCATGCCCGCCGGACACGGTCTCCCCGTGGTCTCCCTGCCCGACTTCTCCAAATGGGGCGACACCGAACGCGAACCCATGAGCAGTCTGCGCCGCACCGCCGCAGAACACCTCAGCACCGCATGGGTCAGCATTCCGCATGTTACCTACGCGGACAAAGCAGATGTGACTGAACTCGAAAAATTGAGAAAACAGCTTGCTCCAAGAGTAGAAGCCGTCGGCGGCAAACTGACCATGACGGCCATCGCTTTGAAAATCACCGCCGCCGCGCTCAAGAAATTCCCCTTGTTCAACGCAAGTCTCGACATGGCCAAACAGGAAATCGTCTACAAAAAGTACTACCATATCGGTGTCGCCGTCGATACCGACCGGGGGCTTGTGGTTCCGGTCATCCGGGATGTAGACAAAAAGAACATCGCCACGCTCTGTCTCGAACTGTCGCAGATCGCCGAAAAGGCCAGAAACAAAAAACTGACGCTCGAAGACATGCAAGGACAGACGTTTACGATTTCCAACCTCGGCGGTTTCGGGGGAACTTTCTTTACGCCCATCGTCAACGCACCGGATGTCGCCATACTTGGCATCGCCCGTGGACGTACCGAACCCGTTTACGTGGACGGACAGTTCCAGCCGCGTCTTATGTTGCCACTCATGATTTCGTACGACCACCGAGTGATCGACGGCGCGGACGGTGCCCGGTTTATGCAATGGCTGGTTCAGGCTTTCGAACAGCCGATTCTGCTAAGTCTTGAAGGATAGCGCTGCCCGCCGAAACGTCTACACGGCGGGTTCTCTATGGAAAGAGGTAAAACGGGATGAGCGAAACAAAACGGGTGGCGGTCGTGGGCGGCGGACCGGGCGGCTATGCAGCGGCCTTTCGCGCGGCGGATCTCGGTCTTTCCGTAACCCTCGTCGATATGGAACCCAACCCCGGTGGGGTATGTCTGTATCGCGGTTGTATCCCTTCCAAAGCCCTGCTCCACATCGCCAAACTGATCGACGAAACCCGCGAGGCCGCGCACTGGGGAGTGGAGTTTGGCAAACCCAAAATCCATTTGGACAAAATCCGCGCCTTTAAAGAAGGTGTCGTACAACGGCTCACACAGGGTACGGGCGACCTTGCACGGTTGCGTAAGGTCCGTTTCATACAGGGAAAAGCACGTTTTACCGGCTCTTCCGAACTGCAGGTGGACCGGGCCGACGGCGGATCGGAGACCGTAGTCTTCGACCACGCTATCCTCGCTACCGGCTCCGAACCCGCCATGATCCGTTCGCTTACCATCGACAGCCCCCGACTGATGGATTCTACCGGAGCGCTCGAACTCAAGGATATCCCCGCCTCCCTGCTGGTCGTCGGCGGCGGCATCATCGGGCTGGAACTCGGTCAGGTGTACGCCGCGCTCGGCGCTCGTGTCACCGTGGTCGAAATGACACCCGGTCTGTTGCCGGGGGTGGACGCCAACCTGACGGGCATCCTCGAAAAAAGACTGCGAAGCCGGTTTGAAAACACATTCGTCAACACACGGGTGACGGAACTCAAGGAACAGAAAAACGGCATTCGCGCCCGGTTCGAAGGGGAAAATCTTCCTGCGGCGGAACAGGTGTTCGACCGTGTGTTGATGGCCGTAGGACGCCGACCCAACACCGCCGGGCTGGGTCTTGAAACGACCCGCGTACAGATCACGGATCGTGGGTTTGTAACCGTCGATCTTCAGCGCCGGACCACCGACCCAGCCATCTTTGCCATAGGCGATGTGGCGGGCGAGCCGATGCTGGCGCACAAAGGCTCGCACGAGGGGATCGTCGCCGCCGAAGTCATTGCAGGCAAAAAAGCAGCCTTTGAGCCGATCGCCATTCCGGGGGTGGTGTACACCGATCCGGAAGTGGCTTGGTGTGGTCTTACCGAAAATCAGGCCAAAACACAGGGCCGGAGCGTAAAGGTGGTGCGTTTTCCGTGGGCCGCTTCGGGAAGAGCCATCACATTGGATCGCCCCGAAGGGTTGACAAAACTCATCGTCGATCCGGAAACCGAGCGGGTGCTGGGCATGGGGATCGTCGGCACGGGAGCCGGAGAACTCATCGCAGAGGGCGTGCTGGCCGTGGAAATGGCGGCGCTCGTCTCGGATCTGGCCCTGAGCATACACCCGCATCCCACGCTTTCCGAAACCGTCATGGAGGCGGCGGAGGCGTTTTACGGACATGCCACCCACATTTTTAACCCGAAAAAATCATCATAACGCCCGTACCTTACGGGACGTCCGAAATCGGTGTTTGAGATCGCCCACGCTCAAGACAAAGCATCAAACCGTACACTACTCCGATCGTCCCCAGCATCTCCAGCAACCCTTCCGCGTCCCCGGCAAAGGCAGCCAGCATATGATGCCCTGAGTATCTGCCGGCAAACGCCTCACCCAGTCTGTCCATCCCCCACGAACCTACAAACCATACTCCCCCTGCACCTACCCACTTCCGGGCGGGGGAAGGAAAAAAGTGCCATGCCATCAGGCCGATACCGACGGCAAAAAGCCCTCCCAACAGACCGTACGGTTCGAAAAGCGTTTTGAATTCCAACGGAATTTTGGTGTGCAGCAGGTACAACTTATCGACCGAAAGGCTTGCAAAGAAGAGGCTTGCTACGATCCAGCAACCGCGTCGCCATACCGCATCGCCCCGACTTGCCAATACGATGCAAAGCACCGCGCCGAAAAAAAACAACAACGCACTGTAAAAGGCGGGAAGCGTGTGTGGCTGATCCATGCTCAGCCATGCTATGTAGACATTTTTCCGAGGAAAGGTAGGGCCAAACGGATACGTTTCGGGATTGCCCGGATTATAGGAGATCGCATTTACGATTTCGCTGGTGAGTGTAAGGCTCAGAGCCACCAAC
>VGJU01000142.1 GCA_016867335.1 Candidatus Zixiibacteriota bacterium
TATAACGTGCCATCCGTTCGTGGTCCGATTCGCGTTTGCCCTGTCGAGCGCTGTCGGCGATGGGAAGATAGTAATGGGTTTCGGCGCTGAGTTTGATAAACCCTTCGGCATACGGCACACCACCTGCGCCGCCAAAGGCCCCATCCGAGGTTTCGATGCGTTTGCGCGCATACGTGCCGCCGTACCCTTGGCTTTCAAGCGCGTCGAGCGCCGCGAGTTTTTTGTCCACCACGTCCGTGATGTCGATAAACACATCGTTGTAATACCCGCCCCTTGCGTCCCATACGCTGCGCGGGATGGCCGCCGCACCGGTTCCCCAGTAGAATATCTGCATGACGTGCATCGGAGGATTTCGGTCTCCCGGATCGACCGATCCGGCATATCCGAGCGCCAACATGACCATCTGTCCGGCAACGGCGTGCGGATTCCAGATGCCGCCACCCTCTTCCGGAAAATGCGTCAGAATCACATCCGGCCTGAGCGACCTGAGCATACGCGCCAATTGCCGTACCACTTCGCGGTCCGGGAGCAAGATGGCGTCGTCTACCCCCATGAAATATACCTCTTCGACGCCCAGGTGCCGACACGCGGTCCGCACTTCCTGCGCCTTCACATCGGAGCGTTCCTGCATAAGCGCAGTCAGCGTCCCGGCCTCCGGAACCTGTTCGGCGTGAAACATCTGATCGCTGATCACCTTGTCGTGTACACGCGCGCCATGCGTCATCACGATACAGCTTACTCGGTCTCCGGCGGCAACATGGTGCGCCATGGTTCCGCCGGACTGGTCGAAAATATCCGCCGGATGCGCCCCTATGGAAAGAATGTGCAAAGGATTGGACATAGGACACCTCGATTGGGATTGTAGAAATGAAACCCATGTATCGGACAATAGATATATGGCTTTGAGCCGTGCGGCAGGTATGGGCGACACCCGTCAAGGGGGAACCGCACTTCCCGTTGACATGCGGACACGATACATATTCTTTGAACCGGAAAATATAGCATGCCCGGTGGTTGCGTCAACTTTATAGTGCGGGAATGCCGGTCGCTCATCTTTAAGGACTTTCTTTCGAAAGGTTGCTACCCATGCTATACGCCAATGTCGGGCAAAGCGGGTTGAAGGTATCTCGGTTGTGTCTGGGTGCCATGGCGTTTGGGGGTCCTGCAAGCGAAACGGACTCGATACGGATTATCGACCGGGCGCTTGACGCGGGCATCAATTTTATCGACACGGCCAACGTATACAACGCTGGGGAATCCGAGCATATCCTCGGACGCGCGCTTGCGGGCCGACGCAATCGGGTTGTGGTATCCACCAAGGGGCGCGGGGTTACCGGTCCCGGCCCCAACGATCAGGGCGCAAGCCGGGGACATTTGCTCGACGCCGTCCATGACAGCCTCAAGCGGCTTCGCACAGATTATATCGACGTGTATTTCGTCCATTTTCCCGACTATACGACCCCGATGGACGAGACCCTCCGTGCGCTCGACGACTGTGTCCGGGCCGGAAAAATCCGCTATGTCGCCTGCTCCAACCACTATGCATGGCAAGTGTGTGAGGCAATCTGGATCAGCCGGGAAAACCATTGGGTGTCATTTTCGGCGGTACAACCGCTTTACAATCTGGTAAACCGCGACGCGGAGGTAGAGCTGTTTCCCTTTTGCCGCGCCTATGGGGTCGGAGTAGTTTCGTACAGCCCACTGGCGCGCGGGGTTCTTTCGGGCAAATATCGAGCCGGTGAGCCGCCACCCGCTGACTCACGCGCGGGCCGGGGTGACAAACGCATCATGCAAGCGGAATACCGAGCCGAGAGTTTTGCCATCGCCGACGCGCTGAACCCCTTGGCCGATGCCCACCAAGCGACCCTTACACAGTTTGCGCTGGCTTGGGTGCTTGCTAACCCGGTTGTATCGTCCGCCATCATCGGGCCGCGCACGCTTGCGCAACTGGAAGACAATCTCGGCGCGATCGAGGTGACCGTCACCCCGGAAGACGAGACCGCCATAGACGGTCTCGTTCCGCCCGGCGAACACACCGGCAAGGGATACAACGACCCTATGTACCCGGTAAGAGGAAGAATGCGGTAGGGAAACGGCGTGTCCTGCCGCGCCGCGTCTCTGTCCCACCCCGGAGGATTTCTCATCTCGATATTGAGTATACGACGTCTTGCGGACCGTTGGAAGACCGCCGAACTGCTTCTTGACACCGATTTCCGCTATCTGTGGATGTCGAACGCCCTATGGTGGCAATGCCGATGGATGGAAGAGTTGATCATCGGATGGGTGGTGCTCGAACTGACCGATTCGGCGGGGTTGGTGGCGCTGGTAGCCTTTTTCCGCAGCGCACCCTTTCTGTTTTTCGGCCCGTTTATCGGTACGGTTGCCCAACGGTTCAGCTACCGGCAACTCATCCTACGTTCGCAACAGATCAACGTGGCCGTCTCCGGCGCGCTGGGCATCCTCGGTCTGATCGGCACGCTGGCCTTCTGGCAGGTGGCGCTCGGCGCGCTGCTTATCGGACTGGGTGGCGCATTCGACTGGTCCTCGCGCCGGTCCATGATCCCGGACATGGTCGGCAAAGACCGCATGATGGACGCGATGATGCTGGAGAATATTCCGCAGAACGTTTCTCGCGTCGCCGGACCGGTGCTCAGCGGGATGGTGCTGGAATTTCTCGGCGTCCGGTGGTGTTTTCCCGTGTTGTGGGTTTTTTACGCTGCCGGGCTACTTTTTCTCCTCCGTATGTCGCACACCCCGCCACCAGCAAAAAAAGACGCTGCCGCGATCTCCCCATGGAAAGACCTGCTCGAAGGGCTTCGCTATGCCAGAAGCGAACCGCGCATTTATGGGGTGCTGGGGATCACCCTTTTTATGAACGCCTTTACCTTCCCGTTTCAAGCCATGCTTCCGGTGTTTGCGCGCGACGTACTGCATCAAGGCCCGCAGGAACTCGGTCTGCTCACCGCCGCAATCGGTGTCGGCTCGTTTATCGGCGTCGGACTCATCGACTTGGTCAAAAGCCGTCAGTACGGCGGTTATGTGTTTGCCGGAAGTTCTTTTCTCAGCTCGATCTCTATCATGGGATTTGCGCTTTCGACCTCGTATCCGCTGTCGGTCCTTCTGCTAGTTTTGTGCGGGATAGGACAGGCCGGTTTTAGCGTGATGCAGTCTTCGATGATTCTGGAAGCTACTCCCGACGTCATGCGTGGACGGATCATGGGCACGCTCGTGCTTGCCATAGGCGGTGGGCCGCCCGGACGATTACAGATCGGCGCGTTGACCACGCTTCTGGGAACGCCGCTGGCGTTGTGCATCAGCGCAGGCATAGGCGCGCTTGGCATAGCATGGGTAACCTACGAACTACCGGGCTTTAGAAAAAGCACAACACCTCCAGAACACGCTCCACCGTGACGTCTTCCAACGGACGCGGGTTTCCGTCTCCTTCCCAATCCACATATCCTATATCCCCCGAAAAAACGTCCCGCCCCCACAGAATACGCACGTGATCCCCGCGCGGCCCCCATACCGCCGGATCGGTAGGTCCGAATATCGCTGTCACGGACACGCCTACCGCCGCGGCAAGATGCGCGATGCCTGAGTCGTTGCCGACCAACGCCCGGCTCCGGCGCAAAAACGCAGCCATCTCCGATAAAGTCAGGTTGTCGGCGACCGGAATCGGGTGCCGAAGCCGATCCGCTACCGCCTCGACCGTTTTGGTATCTGCCGGTCCGGCGGTCAGCGTCACCCGGACCCCGCGCTTAGTAAGCGCATCACACAGCGCCGCATACCGCTCCGCAGGCCAGCATTTTCTTAGCCCGCCACTCCCCGGATGTACGACGACACAAGGCTCTTGCTCGTCTACCGGAGCGGTTGTCGTTTGGGGCCTGTTTAACCGAGGTGGAGGGGGCAGCGGGGCGATCCCCAGTGCGGTCAGCGGTTCCATAAAGCGATAGGTCATGTGTATACGCCGCTGTGGGTCTGGCGTATACGGAATCGCGATCACCCGTCCCACACCGCCGCGAAGCAGGTTCTTTTTCAGGACGCCATCGCGGTCGGGAAAAAAGGTCACCGCCAGATCATAGCGACGCAGTCGGTCCGCCAGACCGAGGAACGGCGATGCATGGGGGGTAAATAGCGTCGCCATATCGCTCCGGTCGATGTCGAGACATTCGTTCGCATGGCCGCCGTCCATGGCAAGACGAACAAACGCGCGATTTCCGAGCACATCCACCTGCACGCCGGGAAACCGGGCGCGAAGCGCGTCGAGTACGGGAAGCGTGAGGATAAAATCGCCAAGCGCACCGGAACGAATAATCAGTAGACGCGTCATAGATCGAAAGACAACCCCACTTTCTCTGTCAGTGCCTTTTCATAGGCCATTTGGGCGGTGACGATATCTTCGAGGGCGAATCCGACTGATTTGAACACGGTGATTTCCTCGTTTGAGCGTCGCCCGAGAATCTCGCCTCGTAAAAGCGCCGCCAGCCCACCCCGGATATGGTCTTTCGAGATCAATCCCTGTCGGATGGGAACAAGCAGATCACCTGCTTCGGTAAGCGCACCTTCCGGTGTATCCACATACACAGTGGCGCGACGGATGAGATGCGCATCGAGTTCCTGGGCGTCCGGGGTATATACCCCTACGGCGTTGATATGGGTGCCGGGGCGGACCTTGCGCCCGTCGAACAGCGGCGTAGCCGATCGGGTACAGGTAATCAGCACGTCGGCCTGAAGCGCTTCGTCCGGCGTGGAGGCGACACGAACGGGAAAACCATGTAGACGCTCCATCTCGGTAGCGAAGACAAGTGCGTGGGTGTGGGTTCTGTTGTATACGATCGCTTCACGGAGCGGTAACACGGTTTTTATAGCTTCGAGGTGAAAACGCGCCTGAACGCCTGCGCCGAAAATGCCGAGTGTCGAGACGTCAGGACGCGCCAGATGACGCGAAGCCACCGCCGAGGTCGCGGCGGTGCGCACCGCGGTCAGGTGCGTCGCATCCATCAGCGCAAGCAATGCCCCGGTTTCGGCGTCGCACAACAGGTAGTATCCTGTGACGACGGGCAACCCGTGTTTTGTGTTTTCGGGAAAGACGGACACCATTTTGGCGCCGAATACACCGGTTTTTGATAAAAAAGCGGGCATAAAAAGCGAAACGGCGTCCGCATAGGCGATTTGAAGGGCAAGACGTTCCGGGATATGATCGTCCGGTTTGCCGCTCTCCCGAAAACCTTGTTCCAACGTGTCGATCACCGTTGGCATATCCAACAGTCGTTTCATATCGGATCGCGAAAGCAAAAGAGGCATGAGACGTCTCCAGAAACAAATATATTGGCGAAGGGGTCGGAAACGATTACATTGTACTGTTGCGGACGGCTGTCGGTTTCAGGTCTGGCGACAGGAGGTGCTGTTATGGAATTCATGATCGAATTTCTGACAAGCAAGATGTTTTTGGTGTTTGTCATCCTTGTCGTAGCATACAATATCGTCCGGCGGCGTAACAAGCGGATTCAGGCACGGAGTCACAAAAGGCAAGATCGGTTGCGAGACCGGATCCGGGATCGCCAGGTCGATCTGTGGGAGAACCACGATTCATCCGGAGACTCGAGCGAACAGGATCGTTCGCCGTGAACAAGGCCGTTTCCGGCGCTACAAGGCGCGTGGTGCGTCAGGCGATCGGGTTGCTGTTTGTAGGTGCATTGATCCCTTATGGTTTTGTCCGGCTGGACGCGGCATACGTGTACCCGACGATACTCAAAAAAAACGTATCGGTATTCGGGGTCCAAACAAGTGTATCCGAGAGCCATAGGCGTGTGCGTTTTGGAGTTGCCGCCTTGTCCGACGAGACGCAGACGGTCAAGGTAACGGCGATTTGGCGGGACGAAGCGGAAAACGAGGTAGGACGAAGCGAGCAAGAAATAGCTGTGACCCCGAACGATACCGTTTTTGTCAGTCTGATGACGCGAAACAGTCAAACGATTTCGAAAGTAATGTGTTCGATCGTATATGAAGTCATTCCACCGGAGAGGAGATAAGTCATGAGACAACGGCAACGTGAGTTGAGACGACGGCGGCACGCCGAGGAGCAGCGGCGCAAGGCGCAACGGCAGGCGGCGATGAAAAAGGCAAAACGGGGAGAAAAGAAATAGCGTTTATGGCATACCACAGGATGACCCCACAAGGGACGTGGGGCGTCCTTGTATCGGCGCGTGCGTCTATCTCCCCATACGAAGGGGGTCGCTACGCGGGGAGGATTCCGTACCGGTGTTACGGATCGGACGCGAAAAAACTATCGTTCGTTCAAGTCGTCGTCATCGCCGTCGCCGCCCTCTGCGTCTTCCGGAAGTTGCGTATCTTCGTCTTCCAGTTCCCCGGTTTCGTACAGCGTTTTCCAACGCTTGTGCCGTTCGGGTTTGGGTTCGAGGACCGGCCTGCGGTCTTCCGGACCGCGGCGGTCGGCATTTTTGCGATAGCGATCTCGACTTTTATTGTTGCGAGAATTCATTGTAGTGCGGCTTACTCCATCGACTCCTGACGGCCGACGCCGGAAAACCGCTGAGGCGGAAAGACCGTAAAGACACTTAAAACAGGAATGAGTCAAAAATAGCATTCCTGATCCAAAAGTCAACTCAAAAATGGCTTTTCGCTCCGTTTTTACTTCCCCTGAAACATACACCCACACGAGGTGAGTCATGCGTCCGGCAGACCGTAACGCGAAGGAATTCGTACTGCGAACGGCAGCAGAACACGACGTAAAATTTATCCGTCTCTGGTTTACGGATATTTTAGGGTTTCTCAAGAGCTTTGCGATCACGGTCGAAGAGTTGGAAGACGCGATGGACGACGGGGAAGTCTTCGACGGCTCTTCCATTGAGGGATTTGCCCGTCGTGACGAGCACGATATGATCGCCATGCCCGATCCGAGCACATTTCAGATTTTGCCGTGGCGTCCAAAAGAAAGCGCGGTGGGGCGCATGTTCTGCGACATCCTCGAACCCGACGGAACCCCGTATGCCGGAGATCCACGCGGTGTGTTACGGCAGAGCCTGAAACGTGCCAGCGATCTTGGATACTCGTTTTACGTTCAGCCCGAACTGGAATACTATTATCTGAAAAATGCGGAACTTCCGCTCAAACCGCTCGACACCGGTGGTTATTTCGACATGACGCCGCTCGATGCGGCCACCGATCTGCGGCGCGATACGGTCATGGCACTGGAACAGATGGGTATCGGCGTCGAACTGAGTCACCACGAAGACGGCCCGAGCCAAAGCGAGATTTCGCTTAGGTATACCGATGCGCTGACCATGGCCGACTCCATGATGACGTATCGGCTGGTAGTCAAGGAAGTGGCTTTGCGACATCAGGTGTATGCGACGTTTATGCCCAAGCCGCACGCGCGTCACAACGGCAACGGGATGCATATCCATCTGTCGCTGTTTCGCGGAAATACCAATGCTTTTTACGAAGAGGCAGAACCCTACCACCTTTCCGAAACGGCACGCCGTTTTATTGCCGGATTGATGGAACACGCCCCCGAAACCATGCTCGTGACCAATCAGTGGGTAAATTCGTACAAACGTCTGGTTCCCGGGTTCGAGGCGCCGTTGTACGTTTCGTGGGCCTTGCGTAACCGAGCCGACATGATCCGGGTTCCGGCCTGTCCACCGGGCAAACACGACGCCATGCGCGTGGAATACCGTGCTCCGGACTCCGCCTCAAACCCTTATCTGGCATTTGCCGTCGTTCTTGCCGCCGGACTGGAAGGCATAGAAAAAGCCTACCATCTGGGGAATCCGGCGGACCGGAATGTCCATGAGATGTCCGAACAGGAAAGAAAAAGGCTAAAGATACGGGAGTTGCCACGCGACCTAAACGAAGCGTTAAAACTGGCACAACAGAGCAAACTGCTTAGAAAAGCACTGGGGAATTATCTGTGTGAAAAGCTGATCGAGAACAAACGCCAGGAGTGGGAACGCTACCGCACGCAGGTGACTGACTACGAATTGGAGACCTATCTTCCGTTACTTTAGCGGCTATCCGAGATGAAAGAAGTCTTCGCGCAGACGGCTTGGATTCTGTATGACGATGCTTCGTCCGTCCCGTGTTACGTACCCACGCCGTTCAAGATCGTTGAGCACACGCGAGACGGTTTCGCGGGTCGTCCCGGCCATGTTGCCGATTTCCTGATGGATGGGCCGTTCGGCGATGGTGATTCCAATCGTCGTCTTGACGCCCTGGTCTTCGCCAAGCTGGAGTAACGTCCCTGCTATGCGCCCGTATACGTTAAGCAACGCAAGGCTTTCCACCTGTCTGTTAGTGCGGCGCAGACGCGAAGCGAGTGTAGCAAGCATTTTGGTTGCCATTTCTGGATAACGCGCCAAGTGCATTAGAAATTCGCTTCGCCGCAACATGATCAGTTCCGTCTCGTCGGTAGAAATCACCGAAGCGGAACGCGGTTTGCCGTCCAGCAGCGACATCTCGCCAAAAATATGTCCGTCCTTCAGAATCGAAAGTATCACCTCGCGTCCGTCCTCGCTCATTACCGTGACTTTCACCCGGCCGTTGACGATGACAAACAGCGTATCGCCTTCTTCTTCAGCCAGCAAAATGAGGGTGTCGGTCGGAACGTGACGTACCATCGCCATTTCTGCAAGGCTACGTATCTCCAGCAAACCCAGTCCGGCAAATAACGGCACGTTTTGGAGCAGTTCCGCTTTTCTGTCGATGTCCTGTTCGAGGCTGGAAGGCCGCATGGTCTCCAGACGGTCGTTAAACATCGATAACATCTCCTGCTGTAACTTGATGGGTGCGATAGACGGCGGGTATTCCGGTCCGAGAGAGGCAGTCGCTTAACGCCTTATGATATATACTATACGCCGTGTCACGCAAGAGGTTTCTTTAAATATAAGGAATTTCCGGCGCTATGCTTCAAACAAATTCCATGACCCCGTCTACTTCGAGCTAACGAAAAAGACGGGTTTACAGCCCCATTGAGCTAAGCCAGTTTCCAAGCGAGTCCATGCGTCCGATCAGCAGGGATATGCGAGCCATGACGGTATAACCAAAGGCCGCGCCGAAGGTCACCATAAGCACATAGATACCCAAGCGAGACACTTTGCCGGTGATCCCGTCGTGTTCGAGCGAGAAGAAAAAGTATACCAGACCGCATATCACACCCGCTACCAACACCAGGTGTGACAGGCTGGCGCCGACAAGCAGCGCACCGCCCGTGTCGAACACCAGCAACGGAACCATCGTGCTTTGAACCTGTGTAATAAAATCCGAATCCAGAAACCGTGGCAGATTGAACCCTGCCGAACCGCCGACGATAAAGGCGAGCGACCATCGGCTCAGCCACGCCCAGCGGTCCACCAGACGGGTCAAGAGCAAAAGCCCAAACACTGCGGGGATCAGATAGTGCCATTCCGCCGCCTGGCCGTTGGCGACGGGAACAACCCCCGACATAAGCGAAGGAAACAGCTTGCCGAGCAAGTTGGGCACCAAGTGGTCCCAGAATCCCACTACCATCCAATAGGCCGCCGACACCCCCACGAAAAGATGTTCGGCAAACTTGTAAAACGCATTGTCACGGTACAAAAACGAAAGGATCATCAGCGTTAGAGCCGCATCGATCCAGAGGATAAGCGTATCGCTCATTTCCGATTCCGTGTTTTCGTCCGGTCCGGGCTATCTACGTATCGATTTCTTCCGTTCCAGCAGATAGCCTATATTGCCTAAGATCACCAGCAGCACGATCACCACATGGGAAACGACCTGCGGTCCCATCCGTACCGTAGCGGCCATTTCGAGTCGCTCGGTGTCCGGGTATCCGAGCATAAGGGCGGATTCGTATTCGGATGCTCCTTTGAGTCCGCCCATGATACCGACCATCTGTTGCGGGTAATACGGATAAAGTTCCGGAGCCACCACTGCCGTCCCACCACCCATGACCGGAATACCTCCGATATCGCCGGCAAACTGAATCCATTCTTTCAACCCCGGATCACCTGCCGTCAGGCTGACGATCACGGAAAAATCGCTCAGGCTGCGCGTTTCCGCCATCATGGGCAGGCTGTCGAGCAGGGCGCCGAGCGCGTCGGCAGGAATCATGGTTTTCAAGTTTACCATCATGGTGTTGATGGCCCCGCCGCCACCCGCCTTGTACCCCAGATTGACGTAGTCCGCGCCATAGCGCTTGTCCGGAAATTCGGCTCGTATCGTATCGTCGGTAATTTTGTTGATCTGACCAAGCCCGTCGGGCCACAGCGTAAACAAGGCGATGCGATGTCCTTTTCTTATACCGTGACGCACAAGCGCCACGGCCATGGGGTCGAGTTCGGGCGCTGTGCTGGGGCCGTAGTCAAGTGCCAGT
>VGJU01000143.1 GCA_016867335.1 Candidatus Zixiibacteriota bacterium
CTACACAGCGTTTCTCGAACGCGCCTGTCTGATCCGTCGATTGCCAGCTAGCACGATTACGCTGGGCAAACGGTTGATCAAAAGCCCCAAGCTCTATTGGCGCGACACGGGTTTGCTGCATACACTGCTCGGGCTGACCCATCCGGCGGACCTGTACATGCAGCCATGGGTAGGCGCAAGTTGGGAAGGGTGGGTCATCGAGCAAATCATAGGCCACCTGAAGGTATACGGCTATCCGGTGCTGGCGTCGCATTTCCGAACCAACGACCGCTATACGCTCGATCTGCTGTTGGAGCATCAAGGCAAACGCTGGGCCATAGACATTACCATTTCGAGTGCACCCGAAGAACCGCTGATGGACCGACTTGCCACAGCAAGTCGGCTTGTCGGCGCTGACCACGCCATTCTCGTCAGCCGCACCGCCGAACCGAGAAAGTATCACGGTGTGACGTCGCTGAGCCTTGTCGATACGCTTCAGATGCTGGGTGTGTGGTCTTAGCAGACTGACGGCGCCTCCCGTGACGTCGATGGGCACGGACGCTTTGATAAGCCGAAAGGTTTCCCGGCGCATCGACAGGAAAGGAAAACGATGACTACAAGACATCTGAAACCCCCCACATTTCAGCCGCTGCCGCTTGGCGCGATCCGTCCGGAAGGGTGGATGCGCAACCAACTGCGTATTCAGGCCGACGGGCTGAGCGGGCATCTCGACGAGTTTTGGCCCGATATCAAAGACAGTCAATGGTTTGGCGGAAATGCCGAGGGGTGGGAGCGCGCCCCGTACTGGCTTGACGGGTTTATCCCGCTGGCTTTTCTGTTGGACGACCCGGTCCTGATAGAACGGGTCCATCGGCATGTCGGTTACATTTTGACGCATCAACACGAAGACGGATGGCTGGGTCCCAAACCTGAAGATCCGGGGCGATACGACGTATGGGCGCAGATGTTGGCGGTCAAAATGCTCTCGGTCTACCACGACGCGACCGGTGACGTGCGCGTGCCACTGGCGATAGACCACGCGCTCGCCAAATTAGACGACCACATCCGTCGCATGACGCTGTACAACTGGGGGCAGGCTCGGTGGTTCGAGACGCTGATCACCCTATACCCCCGTTATGAGGCCACCCAAGCGTCGTGGCTGTTCGATCTGGCCGTCAAACTCCATGCACAAGGATGCGACTGGACCGGTTTTTTCGAGAATTGGCCGCTTACAGCACCTACGCCAAAGGGAAAATGGAATTTTCTTGGTCATGTCGTCAACAACGCTATGGCGATCAAGGCCCCCGCCTTGTGGTGGCGGTTGAGCCACAACGAGCGAGACCGAATTGGCGCGTATCGTATGATCAACCAGCTTGACGAATATCACGGTATGATCACGGGGGTGTTTACGGGTGACGAGTGTTTGGCTGGGCGCAACCCTATACAGGGCACCGAACTGTGTGCCGTCGTCGAATACATGTACTCGCTTGAGGTGTTGTTGTCCGTCCTTGGCGACCCGGCATTAGGCGACCGACTCGAAAAAATTGCCTTTAACGCGCTTCCTGCGACGTTCTCGTCCGATATGTGGGCGCATCAGTACGACCAGCAGGTCAATCAGGCGCTGTGCGCCATAACGCCCGATCATCTGTATACCACGAACGGACCGGAGTCCAACCTGTTCGGACTGGAACCCAACTTTGGGTGTTGCACCGCCAATCTGAGTCAAGGCTGGCCCAAATTTGCCGCCCATCTGTGGATGCGCACCGGTGATGGCGGACTGGCTGCAGTCGCTTATGCCCCCTCGACCGTTCGTACGCAAATCGGAAACGCCGAGGTTACGGTGCGGCTGGATACCGAATACCCGTTCCGCGATACGCTTCGTTTTACCGTCACCACCCACAGCCCCATACAGTTTCCACTGCTGTTTCGGATTCCGGGTTGGGCCGTCGGTGCGTCCATGGAAGCACCGGAGTTTTCCGGAACGCCTGCACCGGGCACGTTTCACCGTATAGACCGGGTGTGGTCGGGGGAACAGGAAATTACGCTTCGGTTGCCTATGACGGCAACCACATCGCGTAGGTACAACCATGCGATTGCCATCGAACGCGGCCCGCTCGTCTACGCGCTTCCGGTGGCGGAAACGTGGAAACAGGTCAACCAAGACAACCCTCACCGCGAAAAGCCACACGCCGACTGGGAAGTCCATCCGGCGTCTCCGTGGAGCTACGCGTTGTCGGTGGACGAGAATGCGCTGGAACACGACGTCACATTTTCCGAACGTCCGGTGGGAGATTGTCCGTTTTCCCCTACCGGCGCACCGGTCGTCGCCACCGTGACCGGTCACCGCATCCCCGAATGGCAGGTGGCACACGGAGCCGCTACGGCCACGCCACCCAGTCCAGTCCGTTCCTTTTCTCCACCGGAAACGCTTACACTTATTCCCTACGGATGTACCCATCTTCGGATCACCGAATTGCCTACGCTGGAGCAACCTTCATGATACACAACGCATTTGACAAAGGCCCGCAAGGGTGGTGTTCGTACGATTATCACGCCAGTATGGTGGACGGCGGTGTCAACGTGTTTGTGTTGGCCGTCTGGCGACCCGACGGGGGTGTCGGAAATTCGGGGTATATATGGACCGCCCATACACGTTGGAGCGCCGATACGCCCGAAAAACCACTGTCCATCCTCCCCTTGCTATTTTACCGAAATTGGATCGACGCCGATCCGATCGATCTGCGCCGCGCCGAAGTTTCCGTGTATCTGCGAGGAGACAACTTGTGGCTGGACGGCGGTCAATGCTTTTTCTGGGTTCATGCGCTTCACACACGCTGGCACTTGACCGCTAGTCCGTTGCACATCTCGGAAGGCGGATGGACCGCGGAGCCAAACCGGTTTACCCTTGACCCCGATCCCGCGCTTTGGCACATGAGTTGGTCAAAAGATCCGGCCCATCCCATACCCCTCGACACCTTGCTGGCGGGGGCGGAGAGCTATGGGTTTTCGTTTACCGGCTTTTCGGCGGAAGCGACGGGTAAACTGTCGATGGATGAATTCAAGATCTCCCCATGCATACCAGCACCCGCATAAGCGCATCCGACTTCCGCTACAGCCGTCTTTGCGCATCCAGAACGACCGAGGTATCGTTCGAGGAGGTGTTTCCGGACTATCATCCGCAGGATCGGGTGGGGATGGTCGTGCCGGTATACGAGGACGGAATCGTCTATGGGACCGCCGCTCTGTTGTCGCTGACCACGCGGTTTTACGACATCTGGCGGGCACGGACAGAGACGTTTTTCGACTACCCGCAGCATTTCGCGTTTATCGCCGGCATTGAGAAACGGATATCCACAGGTATCGGGTCGATGCGCATGGACTCGGAGGAGATGGGCGCGTCTTGGGGCTGGCTCGACGTATGGCCGGAAACCAACTGGATCGTTACGCTACCAGATGCGCCCTCTATGCTGATGCAGATTTTGAGCCACCAAATCAACCGGCTGATCTGGCCCGAAACGCTGTCGCCCCACATGGCTACATTACCCGAGTATGTGTCCGCTTTGCTTCGGAGCCGGTTAAAATCGGTATGGTATTATGGGGGCCAAACAGCGGATATGGAGATACGTCTTTCCGGCGCGGCGGCGGATGTGGCCCGAGAAGCGTTGGATCGGCTTCCGGCACGGCTGCGCGAAAGGGCGAAAAACGAGGTGGAGGGAAAATACCGAATCGGAGAGGTAGAAGGTTTTGTATCTGCTATTTAGCCACATCATGTTCCCATTTGCGTTCTAACCTTGATTCGTATTACCATCCGGCAGTGGCGTGACGTTCCCGGATATGCTCCCCGGCAAGTACGGTTTTCACATCAATATGCCGGTTCGTCTGGACCAAAGCCTAGGGGTAAACATGAAAAAGGAGTTAAGAGCGTAACTCTTTGATGCGCTAAGATGACCCCAACGGGATAGCCGTAGCCTGTGGCGTCGGCGCGCTTCGCGGGGCGAACCCGTGGAGAGAAAGACGTGGGGGGCAGATGACCCCAACGGGATAGCCGTAGCCTGTGGCGTCGGCGCGCTTCACGGGGCGAACCCGTGGAGAGAAAGACGTGGGGGGTAGATGACCCCAAAGGGATAGCAGTCGCCTGTGGCGTCGTCGCGCTTCGCGGGGCGAACCCGTGGTGTGAAAGACATGAGGAGGGCAGATGACCCCAACGGGATTCGAACCCGTGTTGCCGCCGTGAAAGGGCGGTGTCCTTGGCCTCTAGACGATAGGGTCGTCAAATTTCAAATCTACAGCCGATACAATATATATCGTCAAGAGTTGGATGCAAGCGTTTTTGTTTTGACGACGGGATCGAGTGTTCTGTTTGTCCGGCTACTATACACTCTTTATTCGGTTTCCGGTTCGGAGAGTCCCGCATACCGTAGTGTTTCGGTCAATCGCCGGATGCTGGGCAACCGAAAATGCGTATGCCGATCATAGCGATCGATCAGCAGTGCGTCGATCCCGATTTGTTGCGCTGGTCGAATGTCTTCTTCGGGATGATCGCCGATGTACAAGATGCGGTGGTGCGGCGCTTCAGCGATAGCAACAGTCAGATCGAAAATGCGGCCTTCCGGTTTTTCACATCCGACCTCGGCGGAGATCGTCATAAAATCAAAGTAGTCGGACAGGTTCAGTCGGCTCAAAATGCCACGCAGATGTTCGGACCAGTTGGACAATACCCCCATGCGGATGCCACATTGGCGTAGCGCGTCTAGCGTGGGACGCACGTCACCATATACCTCCAGATAGTGACCTTCCTGAAATCGGTCGTAAAAAACCTGAAGTCCGTGGTGTAGCGAGCCGTCTACCCCGGCGTCGCCGAGTACGCGCGCGTACAGATCCACCCAGTATGTCCGCGCTTGATCCGGCGTGCTCATACGGGTTCGGTTGAGACGCACCTGTGGATCTTCGAACGTTTTGCCGAGCGCGGTTTGTACCCGTTCGAGAGACACTTCGTAACCGAGGTCGCGGGCGGCGAGGATAAAAAACTCTTCAAAAAAATGCGGCGATTCGCGTCCCACCAGCGTGCCGGAAGCGTCAAAAATCACCACATCGTAAAACCGAGGTTGGGACATCGATGGGTTACAGAAAGATGTGGAGTTCGAGGACCAGCCGGTCACCGTTGCCGATAGCTTGCACGCCGCCCGGCAGAAGTTTCGGACGGTTGTGCACATACAGCACGCGGCTCTGAATAAACGGAACCGGTCTAAACTCGATTCCGCCCTGATACCGTTGTTGGTCGCCCCCTGCAAATCCGGCATCGAAATAGTCGATCGCCGATTTTAGGTGAAGTCCCCGGAAAATGCGCAGATTCGCTTCTCCATATCCCACATACTGAAGAAGGGTGCGTCCGCTTCCTTGGAAATCGGTAAAGCGCATATAGTCGAACTCACCAAGCAAGGTTACCGGACCGACACCGACACCCATAAACCCGGCCCCCATCAACTGTGCAGCCTTGGGGTTGTGATTGACCGATCCGCCGATACGACCATACCGGGAGACATAAGCCAAGGATGCCGTAACCTGTTTACCCGTATTCTGGCGGATGTTTACCAGCGGCTCTCCGTTCTGTAGCGCGGCATGAAATACCAGAGGCCCCGGTTCCATGCCTACCGAAAAACCAAATTCCGAATCCAGAACGCCCGTTTTGGTCAGAATCAAGGCATCCGGATCCCAGATACGCAACCCGTAGGGAAGATACATCTTACCGGCACGCACATAGCCTTTTAGCGGCAATCCTTGAATGATGCCCATCACCTCGCGGCTGTCCGTCGGACTACCCGGTTGCGCCATGATACGCTCGTCGAGATATACCAAAAACCGGTTTTTGACCACGTTGATCTCGGCATATACCTGCGCCTCCTTGACCAAAAACGAGTTGGCAAACAGATGCCCCGGAGAATCAGCGCCCGGAATCCCCTTTATGGTTGTATTCTGAAACCGGAAATCCAGCCCAAGTGAAAACGTCTCGGTCATATACTGACTCAGGATATCGTAGATCGTCGAATCCTTGATCGTTCTCATGGGCAGACTCTGCTGTTCATACTGGATGCCGAACTGGTTGCGTTTCCCCTGCCCGGTGATATTGGTATGACAGGCGCTGCATTTCATACCCTCGCGGACAGCCAGATGGGGTTCTGCCAGTGCGGTCCGGACCGCTCCGACCGATAGGGCAGCTATCCATACACAAACAAGCAGGCAGTAACGTAGCATGGTGTTCTCCCTGATAAGCGCGCGGACCATAAACGTTCAGGTCCGGCAAAGGACATATCCCACGATAACAAAACAATCCCGGCCTACCACCGGTCTTTTCGAGCGACTACCCGATCCCGTACTTGTCCCGAATTATCCCTATATGGTGAGCGACATGCCCCACCATGACAAAGGGCAAAGTGCGGACCGTCACATATCGACCGTAAGCCGTTCCGGATCGACGTAGCGCCTCGTCCGAAAAACTCCTAAAGAAGACTACATTCGACCGTCGCAAGGCGATTAGTTCGTTTAGCATGTCTTGTAGCGTGCGCGTTTCGAGGTTGCCAAACCGTACATACGCATTTTGGTCGAACCCCGGCAGGTCGGTAATAGTGTTGCGTGCAAAACGGAGCGCGCGATAGGTAAAAATACGCTCACTATCGAGCAGATGGCCTAAAACCTCCTTGATGCTCCACGGCATAGAAAAGCAGATACTTAAGGATAAAAACGATTTGAAATCTCATACCGACAGGGCCGAAAAACGAGGCATGAAGCCTTAATGAGTTAATCTATACGCGCTTTTTCGCCTTGTCAAGCCAATTTATCAGGCGCATATCGGAAGTCTGCCTGTTGGCCGGTCAGCCCTCCGAAAAAGCCTGCGATCTCCTCCGTCTGCCGATCCATAAGTTCGAGAATTTCCCCTTCCGGGACATGAGCGATATATGTTGCAAAATAGGCCGGGTATTCGGATGATTCGGGCCGCGCGATCATGCCCAACTCCTTTACGGTGTTTCGGTCGATTTTCCCTTTTTTCGCCATGCTACTCGGCAGGCATACCCCATTTTCGGGCGGCCAACGGTTTTACCGCAGGGTTGACCAATCCATCCTTTGGCCATCGACCGCTCAGGATGGTCACAAGCTGGCGGGCTGCTTTTTCTCGCCGCGCGATTCCACCCTGTATAGACGTGGAGGCGTAGTGGTGCGTCAACAGGACGTTTTCCATATCGAGCAGCGGATTGTCGGGTGACGGAGGCTCCTGCTCCAGCACGTCCAACCCGGCCCCGGCAAACCAGCCTTCCCGCAGCGCCCGGATCATCGCCGCTTCGTCCACGACTTTGCCACGCCCCGTGTTGATAAAATACGCGCTCGGCTTCATGCGCCGGAAATCCTCTTCGCGGATCATCCGGTAGGTCCCCTTCATAAGCGGGGCATGACACGATACAAAGTCCGATTCGCTAAACAGCGTCGCTTTATCTACCATCGTAACCCCGTACCGATCCGCCGCCTCCTGCGAAACAAAAGGGTCGTATGCCAGGATACGAAACTCGAACGCGGCGGCCAATTTGCTCATGGCGCGTCCGATATTGCCAAACGACACCAGACCGAGCGTTTGGCCGTACAAATGCTGTACAGGGCCAAGATGTACGGATTGTCTGGCTTTCATAGCGTTGCTGGAGGAAACCGTGCGTCTTGCCAACGCCAGTAGAAATGCCATAGCGTGGTGGGCCACCTCTCGCTCAAACACACCGGGCAAGTTGTATACGATGATCCCCCGTTCGGTGGCAGCGTCCACGTCTACAAAATCCACCCCTATGCCTCCCGATCCGATGACCCGGATTTGATCCGGCAGGCGCTCCACCACCTCGCGCGGCATCCGCACCCATCCCTCCATAAGACCATCCACCCCTTTTGCAGCTTCCAGTAGTTCCGCTTCCGTATGGTAAGAAGCGACCTTGAGAACGGCATCTACGGTGGAAAGCGCATCTGCAATCATTTTGAGCGGGCCTATATCGTCGGGATTGCCCGGCGTGAGAATGGTAAAACGGGGCATGACCTCTCCTTGTACCTTAAAAGGGTGGATAAAAACAAGGCTGGAAAAGCTGATATGCACCGACCATGTGCGGGTGCCGTTCCGAAAAATCTCTTGCCGGAAAACAACCTAACGCATACGATTGGACAAGAGCATCGCGTTTAAAGATATATGCCCTTCTATGATATTGCAATACTGAAAAATCCGGAGGTTTCTCATGCGGCATCTTGTCTTGATCCTGACCGGGCTGGCTCTTGCCGCCGGAACATGGCTGTACGCTGCCCCACAGGACACCGTGCTGGAACGGGCAAAAATGCTTCACAAACGCATCCCGCTTACCGACGGGCACAACGATCTTCCGTGGCAGTATCGCACCAAAGCCGGACGTGACGTATGGGCGATGGACATCCGCCAGCCACAACCCCAACTCCATACCGATATTCCACGTCTGCGTGAGGGGTGCCTCGGCGCGCAGTTCTGGTCCGTGTACGTGCCTGCTTCGATGCAGGGCAAAGAAGCAGTGCGAGCCACCCTCGAAGAAATCGACATCGTCTATCAGATGATCCACCGCTATCCCGACACTTTTCAGCTTGCGCTCACCGCCGACGAGGTCGAGGCCGTCTTCAAAGCCGGAAAGATCGCCTCGATGATGGGTATCGAAGGTGGACACTCCATCGACGGGTCGCTTGGCGCGCTCCGCATGTTTTATACGCTTGGTGTGCGGTATTTGACGCTGACACACAGCAGCAACGTTCCCTGGGCCGATTCGGCTACCGATTCCGCCCGGGTGGACGGTCTGACCGCTTTTGGCAAGGAAGTCGTCCGCGAGATGAACCGACTCGGCATGTTGGTGGACCTCTCGCACGTCGCTCCTTCCACGATGCACGATGCGCTCGACGTCTCCGAAGCACCGGTCATTTTTAGCCATTCGTCTGCACGGGCGCTGTGCGACCATCCTCGTGACGTACCCGACGACGTACTCAGGCGTCTACCGAAAAACGGGGGGCTTGTGATGGTAACATTCGTTCCCGCCTTTGTCTCGGAGGAGGTGCGTCAGCATGGGGTGCGGAGAAACGCCGAACTCGCCCGGTTGCGTGCCCTGGCCGGAAGTACGGACGAAAGTGTGCGTACCGGTCTTGAAACATGGGGTAAATCCCATCCCGAACCCCAAGCTACACTATCGCAGGTCGCCGATCATATCGACCATATCCGCAAGGTCGCCGGGATCGACCACGTCGGATTGGGAGGCGATTTTGACGGGATCGACACCGTACCTATAGGTCTGGAAGACGTCTCCAAATATCCGATGCTGACCGTCGAACTTATCCGACGCGGTTATTCCGACAACGACATCCTCAGCGTGCTCGGCGGGAACGCGCTTCGCGTGATGCGCGTAGCAGAGACGACGGCGACGCGTCTGCAAAAGACGCGCAACCCTTCCGGTGCGCGCATCGAAATCCTCGACGCACCTGCCAAAGAGATGCCATGAACGAGTCGCATATTCGCCAGCTTTTCGAGCGGTTTCAAGCAGGTAGCATCTCGATCGACGACGCGGTTTCTTCATTGCGCAACCTACCCTTCGAGGACATGGGTTTTGCTACGGTAGACCATCACCGGGCCTTGCGTCGGGGATTTCCGGAAGTGATCTTCTGCTCAGGCAAAACACCGCTTCAAGTGGCCGCCATTGCCGAACGGATGCTTGCGGCAGGGTCGGATGTGCTGGGGACACGTGCCTCGTCCGAAACATATGCCGAGGTGGCTCGGCGCATCCCCGACGCCGTCTATCACGCCGAAGCGCGGGTCATTGTCGTGCAGAAAGAAAAAAAGGCGGTAGGGCGGGGTCTTGTGCTCGTCGTATCGGCAGGAACCAGCGACATTCCGGTAGCGGAGGAGGCGGCAGTGACCGCCGAGGTGATGGGTAACGAGGTCGGACGGATTTTTGACGTAGGCGTAGCCGGTATCCATCGGTTGTTTGCCCACCGTGAGACCATTCTCCAAGCCGCGGTGGTGATCGTCGTCGCTGGTATGGAGGGCGCGCTGGCTAGTGTGGTCGGTGGTCTTGTGGCTCGCCCGGTGATCGCCGTACCTACCAGCGTGGGATATGGCGCCAGCTTTGGTGGACTTGCCGCGTTGCTGGGGATGCTCACCAGTTGCGCCTCCGGTGTGACGGTCGTCAACATCGACAACGGGTTTGGTGCGGGATACGCCGCCAGCCTGATCAACCGACGCGACACTCCGTGAGACCATCCGTGCAAGAAGAAGATATCGTCGTCGTAGAAACCCACATCGACGATATGAATCCTCAGTTTTATCCCCCCCT
>VGJU01000144.1 GCA_016867335.1 Candidatus Zixiibacteriota bacterium
GTGGCTGGCGAGGCGTCTTCCACAAGGGCGATTTTGACGCGCATATGCGGAGTCGTCGCGGTAAACCGGGTAACCCGCGCGCGTACCAATCCTTCCACCAGCACCCGGATAAGCCCGTTGGGGAGTTTGAGTACCTGAAGAACGCGCGCCACCACACCGGCGCGGTATACGTCTCCCTTTTCGGGCTGTTCTACTTCGGCGTTTTTCTGGGCGACCAGAAACAGCAGCCGGTCTCGCCCGATGCTTTCTTCGAGCGCCTTGATCGACGCTTCCCGTGCGATGATCAGCGGGGTGACCATGTAGGGAAAGACCACCACTTCCCTGAGTGGAATCAAAGGAAGGATGTCTTCAAACGTCAGGGCTTCGTCGTCACGTTGGAAATGAATCATCAGGCGCTTTTCTTGGTATCTTCGTTGCGAACGTATATGGGGGGAGTTTGTTTGAACGCCGCTTCCCGGGTGATTACGATTTCTTGGAGACCTTTTTGGGACGGGGTTTGGAACATGATGTCGAGCATCACGTCTTCGAGTATGGAGCGTAGCGAACGAGCGCCCGTTTTCTTGGTCAGGGCTTGTTCGACGATCGCATCGATCGCGTCTTTGTGAAAAGTCAGTTTCACGCCTTCCATTTCCAAAAGGCGTTGATACTGTTTGAGAAGCGCGTTTTTGGGTTCGGTCAGTATTCTTCTCAACGCTTCGGCGTCCAGTTCGTTGAGTGTCGCGACGACCGGCAGACGTCCGATGATTTCCGGGATAAGTCCGTACTGGAGAAGGTCGTCTGGTTCCACTTGTGCGAGCAGCGTCCCTAACTTGCGGTCGGCTTTGCGTTTCGAGACCCCGTCGAAGCCTATCGTGCCTTCGGCGATACGCCGTTCGATCACCCGGTCCAGATCGTCAAACGCCCCTCCGCAGATAAAGAGGATGTTTCGGGTATTGAGTTGGATAAAGTTTTGTTCAGGATGTTTTCGTCCACCCTTGGGTGGTATGTTGGCGACGGTTCCTTCCAGCATTTTGAGAAGCGCCTGCTGAACGCCCTCTCCGGAGACGTCGCGCGTGATGGACGGGTTGGCGGACTTACGGGCGATCTTATCGATTTCGTCGATATAAACGATACCGTGTTCGGCCTTGGGTACGTCGTAGTCGGCGGCTTGGAGCAGACGCACCAGCACGCTTTCGACATCCTCGCCCACATATCCGGCTTCGGTCAATACCGTCGCGTCGGCGATACAGAACGGCACGTGCAATAACCGCGCCAGCGTCTGCGCCAGCAACGTCTTGCCCGTCCCGGTCGGACCGATCAACATGATGTTGCTTTTTTCGAGTTCTACCTCGTTTGGCGCGGTGCCGTGCTGAATCCGCTTGTAATGGTTGTAGACGGCAACGGATAGCACTTTTTTGGCCTGTTCCTGACCGATGACATACTCGTCGAGCGAGGACTTGATCTCCGGGGGGGTGGGGAGTCTATCCACCGTAGTCAGGGTATTGCGCGTCATCTCCTCTGCAAGAATGTCGTTGCACATCATCACGCAATCGTTACAGATGTATACGTTGGGTCCGGTGATCAACCGGTCAACCTCTTCGGCGCTCCGGTTACAGAACGAGCACCGCAGATCGCGCGACGGAACACGTTTTTTCATCATGAGGGCGTCCTCGATACCATGATCAGCCAGACCATTTCCGCCAGTCGCCGTTTTAGCAAGCGCCCTTAGGACGGTGTTGTTTCGTTTATCGCCTTTGATACAGGCGTTTCGAGGACATGATCCACCAGCCCGTATTCGACGGCCTGAGCCGCCGACATCCAATAATCGCGGTCCGTATCCCGTTCGATCTTTTCGATGGTCTGGCCGGCATGATGCGCTAAAATCTGATTCATCATACGTTTCATGCGCAGCATTTCCTCGGCCTGGATTTCGATATCCTTAGCCGTGCCGGCCATGTGCCCTATCGAGGGTTGGTGGATGAGAATCCGGGAATAAGGCAGCGCGTATCGTTTTCCCTTAGCACCGGCGGCCAGGAGAAACGCGCCCATGCTGGCCGCCATACCCATGCAGTAAGTCTCCACGTCCGGCTGAATGAATTGCATGGTGTCGTAAATGGCCAACCCGGCGGAGATGCTGCCTCCGGGGCTGTTGATATAGAGTTTGATGTCCTTCTCGGCGTCCTCGTAATTGAGATACAGCAACTGGGCGATAACCAGATTGGCGATAGTATCGTCGATCGGAGTTCCGAGAAAGATGATACGATTTTTGAGCAGAAGCGAGTAAATGTCGTACGCACGTTCGCCACGCCCCGTCTGCTCGATTACCATGGGGATCAACATGGAAGACTCCTTCTATTCCACCTGAATATCGGCGTGCTGCATGAGAAATTCGATGACTTTTTCTTCCTGAATGTCAAATTCGATCCGGTCGATTCGTCCGTTTTTCTGGAAAAGGCGTTTTAACGAATCAAGGGGTAAATGGGACCGGTCGGCCATCCTTTGGAGACGCTCGTCGATCTCGGATTCGTATACCTTGATCTGTTCCTTTTGTGCGATGGCGTCAAGCAGAAGCGTTTGTTTGATCTGTTCGACGGCAAGCGGGCGGTAGCTTTCGCGTAGCGCCTCTTCGTCGATCGGCTGACGCGATCCCCGACGGGCGTCTTCCAGCGTATGGTCGAGATAATGCCCTATCATGGAATCGGGTACTTCGAAATCGTGCGTCTCACGCAACTGTTTGAGTAGTTGGCTGCGCACTTCCCGGTCCGGCTCGCGTTCCAAATCTTGGCGGATCGAGTTCTGCAGGGCTTCAAGATTCTCCGCGCCTATATCTATGGCAAAGTCGTCGTTCAGTTCGGGGAGCGTCTTTTCCAGTATCTCCTGTACATGTACGTCGAACAAGGCTTCCTGGCCGGCCAACTGTGCATCCGTATGGTCTTCGGGATAGCGAACCTTTACCGTTCGATTCTCACCCGACCGAATACCCACAAGACCGGTGTCGAACGCTTCGCCCATAAGACCGGAGCCGAGTCTGAACAGTTGTTTTTCCTCCTTACGACCGATAATCGGTACGCCGGAAGGATCAAGATGTTGAAAATCGGCCACCAGATAATGGTCATTCTGTGCCGCGTCGTCTATTCGGACGACATTCGCATGGCGTTCGCGCAGGGACTCGATGACCCGGTTTATATCTTCGCCGGTAACATTGACCGGACGCCGTGTTAACCGCATCCCCATGCAGTCTTTGAGTTCGATAGCCGGTTTGATCTCGATAACGGCTCGAAAACGAAGGTCTTCGCCCGTATCGAAATTGAGGTTCTCGATCACAGGTGAAGAGATGGGTTTTATCTCCGCTTCTTTACCTGCCTGTTGCAGGTATTCCGGGATAAGACGTTCGATGACCTCAGCGCGAATCTCGTCTCCGTATCGGGCCTTGAGTACGTCGAGCGGAACCTTGCCTTGCCGGAACCCCGGCATACGAATTTCTTTCTGATAGCGCCTGAAGGTCGAGTTCAGCTCTCCTTGTACTACATCGGAGGGGACTTCGATATCGAGTATGCGTTTCCATGGTTTTGGTTCGCTTACCGTAAATTTCAACTTGTCCTCCTGATCGGGGTATCGTCTTGCCGGTCTTGAAACCGGGAATACGGTCCCGTCAATTAACGCGACAACCGTCTGTTTGTCAAGCGAAATCGCCCTTTGCCAAAGTGACTTGCGTCAGTCCATGTACCGTCTGAAAAGACCGGGGAATTTGGTTTGCAGGTATTCGATTACATTGAGCATTTCGTCGGACATCTCGCCGGGAGGTACGCCAAAAGCCGCCTTTCCGACTTGAGCGTTTCGGCTTAAAAAACCCTCGACGGCAGCCGATACCTGACTTTCCTGGCGGTCGCGTTCGGCTTGAACGGTTTGCTGGGTTTGGGTCGGGGTCGATCGGCCGCGAATCTGGTCGTTCATGGCTTGTACGATACGGTCCTGCGAGCAGTGGAACGTTTCTATGGTCGTCTTTACCGTTCCCATGACGATCAGAAACTGATCCGTCGTCATAGGAATCTGTTTCGATGCCCCATGCGCCGAGTGTCTGCCGAGAAAAAAAAAAGAAGACGGCCAGCCCTGCATACATGGCGCAACGAACAGGAAGAGAAAAACGCTTCATGGCAGTTTCTCCAAAAGAGAAAACGACTTACAACCGGAGTCATAAGTCGTTTAAGTGATGCGAGAGGGGGGACTCGAACCCCCATGGGTCGCCCCACTGGATCCTAAGTCCAGCGCGTCTGCCAATTCCGCCACTCTCGCCCAAAGACGGCGAACGGAGGATCAGTGAAGTCCGTCTGTTCGGGCGGGACGGGTTTCTATGCTAAAGTTTCGGTTGTATTTACTCCGATCCCGAATGAGATCGGCGGCAGCCTGAATCTGAGGATCGACTTTTACAGCAAAGGCATAGCGGCCTGCGCTGCCTCCGAGTTTTGCGCCGAGTTCTACACCCAGCCGATTCATGATCAGCGTCCGATGCGTTTCGAAATCTGCCGTATGCTGTTTCTTCAATTGTCCACGCAAAACGGTCATGGCATCGACGACCCCGGCGGAAACTGGTTGTTTTTTGACTAAGGTCTCCAGGTGGTCGAGCGCCTGTTCCGCTTCGGTGGTATAGGTAAATTCTTTATCGTCCATGAATCGGCGAAATTCGTCGAGCATGGCGTCGGTCACTTGGAAGGTTTCGCGTTTGAACTCCGGATGCCGAGCGGTGTACTGCGCGGCGAATTTGATAAACAGGCTTCGGTTGGACAACTCAGCCACGATGGGCGGATTGTCGGGGAAGGGCACGTTGAAATCCGGCATGATACCCCCGCCACCGTAGACCACACGGCCCGTATTCGTCTTGAACTGGAGTTCGGGTGAAATGGGGTCTTGGGATGGCTCTTTTTTCGTGCTATCCGGACCTGCGGCGGTGGTCCCCTCTTTGCCATCGCGGGGCATTTTCTGAATAAGCCGACCGCTGGGGGTATAATAACGCGCCGTGGTGATTTTCAGCGCGGTGCCGTCCGACATGGGGAATATCTGTTGTACCAGCGCTTTGCCAAACGTAGGAACGCCTACCACGACACCTCGGTCCCAATCCTGTATGGCTCCGGCCACGATTTCGGAAGCGCTGGCGCTGTATTCGTCGACCAGCACCACAAGCGGAAGGTCGCGCAGGACAAACGTACCGGAAGAATGATAGCTTTTTTCCTGGGAGGCGTTTCGGCCTTTGGTATACACGACCAGACGACCGTTGTCGAGAAATTTTCCGGCTACGGCTACGGCCTGTTCGAGAAGTCCGCCCGGATTGCCGCGCAGATCGAATACCACCCCTTGCGCGCCCTGTTCCTTGAGACGTTTAAGCGCTCGTTCGACTTCCGCACCGGCCTCTTCGGTAAATTGATTGAGTTTGATATAGCCTATGCCGCCCTCGATGATCCCGGTATACGGAACGACCGGAATGGTAATAATGGCACGGGTGATATGATAGTCTACCGGCGCGTCCATGCCATCACGCTGTACGGAAATGGTCACGGTTGTTCCCGGCGCTCCGCGCAACAGGTCGGCGGCGCGTGAGACGTCGATCGAAGAGGTCGTCTGGGATTCGATTTTTACGATCCGGTCACCTGTCTGGAGTCCGGCGTTATAGGCGGGTGTATCGTCAAAAAGCGCCATCACGATAAGCCCGTCGTCCTGTTTGGTGATTTTGATACCGAGGCCCCCATACTTGCCCTCGATCTGCATCATCTTCATCTCATCGTTTTGTTTCTTCTCTAGAAACTCCGTATACGGATCCAGCGTGCCGAGCATTCCGCGGATGGCGGCGTCTATCGCCTGCTGTTCATCGAGATCGTCTACGTATTTGGTTCGGATCTGATTGACGATCTGATAGAGCAGGTTGAGGTTGTATTGCGTTTCCCCGACGGCCTGTACGCGATCCGAAGCCACCACCCAACCGACGCCCGCTACAAGGGCGACGACCATGAGTGCTCCGGCGAGGATTCTGCGATGGGATGAGAACATACCCGATCTCCTCTCTTACTCGACGCGAAGGACAGGCGTCAGACAAACGATCTCCGACATCGCCTTATTCGGACGATGCGTCGGATCGGTGTTGTTGAATAAACTGCTCGGTTTTTTCCCGTGCCTCGTCATCCGTATACTGGGTGGGAGGAGATTTCATGAAGTAGGAGGACGGTCCGTCGAGCGCACCGCTTAGCCCGTGATCGAGCGCCAGTTTGCAACAACGAACTGCGTCTATCACCACACCCGCCGAGTTGGGGGAATCCACCACTTCCAGCTTGGCTTCCAAGTTGAGCGGCACGTTGCCGAACGTGATGCCTTCCAGACGTATATACGCCCATTTTCGGTCTTTGAGCCACGCCACGTAATCGCTTGGTCCTATATGCACGTTTTCCTCACCGATGTCATAATCGAGTTGCGAGGTTACGGCGTTGGTTTTTGAGATTTTTTTGGACTCCAGACGCGCGCGTTCGAGCATGTTGTAGAAGTCCATGTTGCCGCCCACGTTCAACTGATAGGTGTGGACGAGCTTGACGCCGCGCTCGCGGAACAGCCGGGTCAGGGTTCGGTGGACGATGGTTGCACCGACCTGCGACTTGATGTCGTCGCCGATGACCGGAAGACCGCGCTTTTCGAACTCTCTGCGCCAGTATGCCTCGCGGGCGATAAACACGGGAATGCAGTTTACGAAGGCGCATCCGGCATCCAAAACCTTCTCCACATACCACTTGGTCGCCTCTTCGCTTCCCACAGGCAGATAACTGACTACGACGTCGGTCTGCGTCTGTTTGAGGATGTCCACAATATCGTCGGTCGATCCGGGGGCTTTGGTGATGACTTCCGAGAGATACTTGCCCAGACCATCGTGCGTCATGCCACGCATTACCTTAATCCCGGATTTCGGCAAATCTTCCACAAACCTTACCGTATTGTTGGGGTAGGTAAAAATGGCCTCGGTCAGATCGTGCCCCACCTTGCGTTGATCTATGTCAAACGCCGCTGTAAATTCGATGTCTCGAATGTGATAACCGCCGAGGTTGACATGCATAAGCCCCGGAACAAACTCGTCTTCTTTTGCGTTGCGATAAAAATGCACGCCCTGAATCAAAGAAGAGGCACAGTTGCCCACTCCGATTACTGCAACCCTTACCCG
Organism: Candidatus Zixiibacteriota bacterium; assembly: GCA_016867335.1. Classification (GTDB taxonomy): domain Bacteria; phylum JAAXHH01; class JAAXHH01; order JAAXHH01; family JAAXHH01; genus VGJU01. Next base: position 7,172 of record VGJU01000144.1, read on the forward strand.
TTTTCCCATGCGATTTGGCTCCTTCTTACTATTCGATCAATGTCAAACGCTCAGACGGTGTTTGACCGTTTCCATATATAATACAGACGCGAAGCTGCGGTCACGTTCGATACGGCCGCGATCAGCACCAGAGCCGCCGGAATGTAAAACTCTCCGAGCAGTGCGCCCAGCCCCAGACAAACGACCCGTTCCGGTCGTTGCATAAAACCTACCGTACATTCTTGCCCCAGCCCCTCGGCCCGTGCGCGGACATAACTCACCATAAGAGAACCGGTAAGACCCAGAATAGCCGTCAAGACCCATACTTCGTTAAACGGGTTTTCCGGAGCGCGATACAGATAAAATATGGCTATACCTATAAAGATGGCGATTTCGGCATACCGGTCCAGCGTGGAGTCCAACAGCGCGCCGAAAACGCTCTTGGTGCCCGTCACGCGTGCCAAATGCCCGTCAAGTACGTCGCAACTTCCTCCGATAAACAGTACCAGACCCGCCCAGCGAAAAGCGCCCATACCGTAAAGAACCGCAGAAAGCAGGGTAATTCCGAAACCGAGGACTGTCAATGCATTGGGGTGTATTCCGAAACGCACCGACGTCCGCGTGACCGGCTCCAACAAATTGACATACCAAGTTTTGACTTTCGATGACCCCAGCATCGCATACTCCATCCTGCAGACGTTAGGACGACGCGCTTAGCGTCTTTACGGGCACCCTCTTTAACCCATTGGAGCCGGATGAAATACAAGTGAGGGCATACGCGACTCGGAGGGCAAATCATGCAGAAATGCTACGCCGAATATATCCGTCCGTCCGGAAATAGTCAAGCCAAAACTCTCCCACCCCCGAAGGCAGCGCACGCCCCGTTTCAACGCTTTTTTTAGCGTAGATCGCCGTCTGTCGTCTTGTCCGAAACCATGAAAACTTCACCGTTTTCGCTTGACACCCGTCTCTTCTCCGATTATCTTAGAACGATGTTTATTGTTGCCGTTCATAGGGTTGCATAAAGAGTTCCGATGTTGTTTTCGTACCATCGGTGGTTATTCGGCAGGAGTCGGTTATGCTCTACCCGCTTCAAACGGAACGGGATAAAGACATTCTCAGGCATATCGTAGACCGGCACGTCCATACCGCCTCTCCGGTCGGTTCGCACACCCTTGCCAAACGATCGGCATTGGGAGTAAGCGCCGCCACTATACGAAACACCATGGTGGAACTTGAGGAGGCCGGCTATATATCGCGTCCTCACTCTTCCGCCGGCGGCATTCCCACGGACAAAGGATATCGGTACTATGTAGATACCCTGCTCCGTCCTAGACCCGTTTCCACATCGGATCGCCAGCATATCCAACAGGATCTGGAAGGCGGCTGGAACAGCGTCCAGGAAGTGCTGAGCCATGCCTCCCAAGTGCTGGGCATGGTGTGCCGGGAAGTGGGTGTGGCGCTTGCCCCGCGTTTGTACGACGGCGTCTTCCAACGCATCGAACTTCTTCCCGTGGCTCCGCGCAAAGTGCTGCTAGTGCTCATGCTCTCCTCCGGTCTTGTACGGAATATCGTAGCCGAACTCGACACGGACATTCCGGCCCGGACGCTAACCGAAACCGCCCGGTTTCTAAACGAACGTTTGAGCGGAAACTCGCTTCGAGAAATCAAACGGGAATTGGACGAACGCCTCAAAGACGGCCCACAGAGCAATCGGAAGGTGATCCAGCTTTTTATCCAATACACAGAGTATCTGTTCGACTTTCAACAAAACGAACAAGTGCATTTCGGCGGAACCACCCATATCGTGTCCCAACCCGAATTCTCTACGGACTCGGAAAGGCTGTCTCGGCTGCTCGATTTTCTCGAACACCGCCAAACCGTGGCCCGATGGCTCAACGAACGCACCGTCGAAGACCGTGTGATGGTCAGCATCGGTCAAGAACACAGCCGTGACGAAATCCGTACGTGCAGCGTCGTTACCGCAACCTATCGGATCGGAGATATGACGGGCGTGATCGGCGTGATTGGCCCGACCCGTATGCCGTATCCACACATGATCTCTATCGTAGGATACACCGCACGGGTGCTTAACGCCATATTCGCATAACCCGACGATCCGGGCTTGAAAGGCTTTGGCGACGGGAGTTTTCGAAGCGGACGGGATGTTTACGCCCGCTTCCTTATTTGAATGCGATCTCGAAGCAATCCCCGCAACAAGCTGCGGGTTGTTTTGCGGATGAACACGAAATAAGCAGGAGGCATTTTTTCCTATGGAACACGATCAGGCCGTAGACACGGAAACGGCCCCTTCTCAATCTGGCGAAATCACCCAACCCGATTCCGAAGACAAAACGGAGGCAACGACAGCCGAACCCTCTGTCTCTGAAATCGAAATCTCTCAGCAACAAATCGCCCGGATGAACGAGGAAATCCAGACGTATAAAGACCGCTGGATGCGATTGGCCGCAGAGTTCGACAACTACAAGAAACGCACGGGACGTGAATTTGGCACACTGGTTAAAAATGCCAACGGATCGCTCATCGGTCAGCTTTTGCCCGCTATCGACAACATGGAACGTGCCTTGCAGGCCGCCCAGACTACCGATGCAACCCGAACGTTTGTCGAAGGGTTCGAGATGATCCGCCAACAACTTATGGACACCCTACGCCGTGAAGGACTTCAAGACATAGATGCCGCCGGCCAGCCGTTCGATCCCAACCGTCATGAAGCCATCATGACCGTAGAGGACGCCGAACGCCCGGCCCAAACGATCGTGGACGTAATCGAAAAAGGATACGTATTCAACGAACGGGTCATCCGGCCGGCCAAAGTCATCGTAACCCGCCGTCCCGAGTCGGAATAGTCCCGTTTTTACTCCTCAGGAGGACAGCAGCGTTTATGGGCAAGATCATAGGGATAGATTTGGGTACGACGAACTCGTGTGTTGCGGTGGTGGAGGGAGGGGAGCCTGTGGTGATCGCCAACGCGGAGGGAGGTCGCACGA
>VGJU01000145.1 GCA_016867335.1 Candidatus Zixiibacteriota bacterium
GCGGTTTGTAGATACGCCCCAGCGTCACGGCCCATCAGCATGTTAAAACGAGGACCGATGCCGCGCTGGCCCTGCGGCGGGTATTTGGCGGCACGCACGGCGTATTCGGCCTGTTCGCGGTTGTTGACCCAAGGGATGATCAACCCTTCCGCACCGATATCCAGTGCCTTCTTGATCATCACCATGTCGTTCCATGGCACGCGAACGAGCGAAACGGGTGTTGCACCGCGCGCTACTTGCAGCAACGGAGCGAGGTTTTCCAAATTGAGCACGCCATGCTCGGCGTCAAACCATATCCAGTCGATCGGGAGATTCGATACCGCTTCCACGACGTCGGGGCTGTTCGTTCCTACCGATACGCCGAAAGTGACTTCTCCGTTGCGTAATTTTTCCTTGAGACGATTGGCCATCTGTTCTCCTGAAGGTTGAGGGGTGAAGGGTGAGGTTTGAAGAAAGAGAGAACGTCCTTTACGTCTCTACGAGTTGTTCCAGCACAAATTCGTATCCGATGAGGTCGATTTCGCGGTCGTGATACGGGGCAAGCTGTTGGGGAAAATGGATGACGCGCCATCCGTGGAGTATAGCGTCGTGAACGCTGTTGTAGGGGAGTTCGGGCGCGAGCGGGTCTATCTGCGCCAGCGCGCCGGCAACCGGTTCGTGAAGCGCGCCGCCTACCAGTGGGGAATGGAGGTTGGGTGATGCCGCATGAAGATACAACAGTCGCTGACGCCGCCGACCGGTCGCCCCGGCGACGGACAACAATTCGTCCATGTCGGACGCCAAAAGCCGCCCCTCTTTCAGTTTTTGTTTTGCTTCGGCAACCCATGAAGCGATGATAGACTCGGTCATGCCATCACTTTCCGTAGTAGGTGGTAAGATACGTAAGAAGTGTTTCTTCGGTGGATGCGTCAAAGGTTTTGAGTCCTTTTTCCCGCTGCATCCAGCGCAGGGCATCGAGCCAGCCGTTTCTGTCCGCTCGGAAAGACCGTATGATCTGTGTCGGATGACATTTGACACATTCGACTTTGATGACGTCGTATCCCTCACCCATGACCAGCCGTGTTTTGGGGTCGATGCCCAGTCCCGTGCGGGGATCTTTCTGAATCACCGCTTGGTCTGCCTTTTCCTTTGCCGCTTCTTCGAGCGTCTTACGCTGTTCCGCTTTTACATAGATAAGCCCGATGACCAGCAAGTCCAATACGATCGTAAACAGAAAATATCCCCATGCTTTCATAGGATCGCTATACCCTCTACGGTCGAACGCCTGTGTGTAACAAAACACCCTCCATGTACCATACCCCCGGGGTTGTTTCGAAAAACCGATCGTCTGAGGAGTTGGGACCACGCCACACACCGCAATCCGACGGTCGTGTAGCGGAAAATGGTAGGACAACACGAAATGGGTGGAACGGCTACCCTACTATGAGATTTTCCGCGTCGCATAAATAGTCTTTTCCGTGTAACGGTGTCAACCGGTCACATGGGCATTGTAGGGAGAGGTGCCGGCGGACGTCTCTTTGATGAGACGGTCCATGTAGATTTCGTTGCGGGGTTTGAAACCGGGCAAGGTGATGACGTTGACAAATACGTCGATCCCGCGATGTCCGGTATCCGGGGGGATATAGAGGGTCGAACCGGGACTAAGCGGTGTCTCGCCAAAACGAGACAGATCGGCAAGATCGGGGAACGAGTGTAGAAACGCCTGCCGCCCGTAGGTGTTAAGGTCGTAGGCGGCGGGATCGAGCACAAGATACATCTCGCTCTGTGGTTTTCCGCCACCGACCGGAATCGCCGGATGATAGTGTGTTTGCGAGGTCTCGGAGGCAATGTTGACGACGTGGCTGTTGACACGGTTGACACCGTCCGGACGGTCGGGCACGCCGGTGTTGGCGTACCACGTCATCGGTAGTCTGCGAAAGGCGTCAAAGGAGAAATTGCACCCGCCCGCCGTATCGCGGAGATATCGAAGCCGACGCGCCACCGAGATGTGAGACTCCGACGCGTCGGTCTCCATCCACCAATAACGGAAACACCCACCCGCGCGAAGCGGCGCGCCGGGTGTCACGGTAAGCTGATCGCCCGCCCGGACCGGCTCGAACGATCCTGTTTGCTTGACGGACCACCCTATACTCCGATACCGGTCGATCACCGAAGACAGAGCCGTCAGGGCGTCCTTGTCCTGCGTCCATTGCAAAGGCTCCAGCCCGCTTTCGAGGATAAGCCAGATTTCGCCGGCGATGTCTCCGATAAAACCGTCCGAGTGAAGCCGAGAGACGATCGCACCGATCGGGGTGCGTATTTTTTCGTGAAAAGAAGGGTGCTTCCGAAAAAGCGTATGGAGGACGGCGCGAATGTCGTCCGAGACCGGTTCGGGTGCGTAGTCGTCGGGGAGACGCGCTCCATCGCCTTCTTGCGTGCGATACCCTTTTTCCAGAAACACCTTTCCCTCGCCGTCCGCGAGCCAGATATGACGCACTCGGTCGGACGTCAGCCACGTCTTGACCGATTCCACGATGCCAAAACCCATCTGGAAACCGGGGTTGTGGTGCGCGAATTCTTCGAACACCGGGGTCAGCGTGTCCGGGTGATCGAGATGTCCGACGACGATGTCAGGCATAGGGAAATAAAAGTCAAAGGGTGAAGTGTGCGGTAAAGAGCGAGACGATGGCTTTATCCGAAAGCCTCGATAAGCGTTTTTTCGTCATAACCGACGACTTTGCACGAGGCGTCTACCGCCGTATAGATTTCCCACTGTTTTTCGCGTGTACCGGCGGTATAGTAGACCGTTACCAGTCGCCCGTTCTCCATGCGGATGGTGGACGGGTATCCGGAGTCTCCGCCGGGCAAGCCATCGTCAAGAATCAGACGGCGGTTGTCCCATGTGATGCCGCCGTCGCGGCTGACGATACCCTGCACCCCATACGGGGGATGTCGGTGGCCAAAGGTGAGCAACAGCCATCCGTTGCCAAGCAGTGTCAAATCGGGCGGGTGTTCGGCTTGCTCGGTGATGCGTCCCGCAAGATGCCATGTGCGGCCTTCGTCGTCGGAACGGCATAAATAGATCGCTTGTTCACCCTCTTGTTCCGAGCGGGCGGCAAACAACCACACCCCATCGGGCAAAATGACTAGATCGGATTCGTTAAGCCCAACCGCCACCAGCACAGGATCGGTCCAAGTACATCCGTTGTCGGTCGATTTGAGTATATAGGTAGGTGTCGTGGCCGGGCCGACCCGGAACGTGGTCGGTGCAACGCCGATCGTGGGACCGGCGTACAGCATCATGTACATGGCTTTCCCGTGTGTCAATATCTTGCCAAACGGCGATGCGCCGTTGAGCGCCGGAAAAGCGAGAAATCCATCGTCACGCCATGTCTTTCCCCGGTCGGACGAATACACGATACGGGTATCCTGTCGGTTGAGGGAAGTGTCCCATTCGCCTTTTTCGTTATAGGATCCTTGCCAGTGATAAGCAAGAATGAGCGTTCCGTCGGGTGCGACGCCAAAAGCCGGATTGCGGTCGTCACGCTCGCTGTCAGCGGCGGTGACGGGCGCAGTCCATGTGCGTCCACCGTCGGAAGACCTTACCACATCGAGCCGACCGGCTACACCGACATGACCGGCGCCACCGCGCAACACCACGGCGAGTTCCTGCCCCCCCAAACCCGTGATCACCGGAAAATATCCTTGTCCCCGGACGGTGTATGCGGTAAAAGCACCGGGCAGCGTGCGCACATCGAGCGGTTGCGTCACAAACGATCTCCTATGAAGAATGACGTTTGAAAGATAAATGTCTGTCGCCGACGAAGGATATTTTGCGGAACTGCCCCTGTCAAGCGGAAACGTCCGTACCGATCGTTTTCACGGCGATCCGGAAAAGCGGTACGGAAAATATGTTGCAGACGTTTTGGAACGGGAGTTTAATTCTTCGAGCGTTGCGTATCCGTCCGGAGCATTTCAGCAGAGCGTTTCAATTACTTTTCAAGGAGGTCTTTATGGGTATCACCGGAGCGGTGCATACAAGCTATACGGTAAAGGATATGGCCAGGTCTCTGGCTTTTTACCGGGATGTGTTCGGATTCGAGGTGGTAAAGGAGCGCCCCGAAGTGACTGCCGAATACTTTCGTGCCATCGTGGGTATTCCCGACTGTGTGGTCCATGCGGTGCTGATGAAAATTCCGGGGACCACCCACTTTCTCGAACTGTTTGAGTACCGCCATCCACGCGGGGTTCCACAGTATCTGGCTCCCAACAACCCGGGGAGCAGTCATATCGCCTATCAAGTGGACGATCTCAACGCTTTTTACGCGCTTCTCCGTGAGAAGGGCGTAGATTCCTATGTCAGTCCCCCGATCTATCTCGACAAAGGCCCCAACACCGGTGGATGGGCGCTGTATGTACGCGATCCGGACGGTATTCACATCGAGCTGTTTGAGCCCCCCACGTAGCTACGGAAAGGCGACGAAACCACGATACGCTACATCCGTTAGCCGCGATGCCAAACATGTAACCGTTTGGGTCATCCATACGATTTTTTTCGATTTCGCTTGACACGTCCCCCTTTTTGATATTTATTAGATATCAAATTGATATCATTATAAAATCAAATCTCAGGAGGAACAAGATGACGTCGGAAACGATCGGTTCGAAACGCGCCGGGTGGGGGATGCTTATTTTGCTGGTTTTGCTCATGGCGGTCGCCATATACGGATTTGTCACGCAGGTAACGCAGATCGAACATACGGACGGTCCGGGACCCATTATCAACGTTTTTTTGTGCGTCCTGTTGATCGTCTCCTGTATTGTCAGTCTGAGCGGACTGTTTATCGTCGAACCCAATCAGGCCGTTGTGCTTATCCTCTTTGGGCGATATCGGGGCACGGTCAAGGACCCTGGGTTCTGGTGGGTCAATCCTTTTACGTCCAAACGCAAGATTTCGCTTAGGGTGCGCAATTTCGACAGCCAGCAGTTAAAGGTAAACGATAAGAAGGGTAATCCGATCGAAATTTCGGCGGTAGTGGTATGGAGGGTGCGCGACACGGCCCAGGCGACGTTCGATGTGGAGGATTATGCCGAATACGTGCATGTGCAGGCCGAGTCGGCCATCCGCAGATTTGCGACGGAATATCCGTACGACGAGACCGATGGCGAGCCGGTAAGCCTGCGGTCGTCGATCGACGAAGTGTCACACGCGCTTGGAGCCGCGATACAGGAGCGAGTTCGGGCCGCCGGGGTATCCATCGACGAGGCGAGAATCAAACATCTGGCGTATGCGCCGGAGATTGCGCATGCCATGCTCCAGCGTCAACAGGCCGAGGCCATTATCGCCGCACGGCAAAAAATCGTGGATGGGGCCGTGGGTATGGTGGAGATGGCGCTTCACAAGCTCAACGAACATCAGGTCGTAACCCTTGACGAAGAATGCAAGGCAGCCATGGTAAGCAACCTGTTGGTCGTGCTTTGCGGCGATCAGCGGACGCAGCCCATTATCAACGCCGGGACCCTGTATTAGTCATGTCCGACAAAAAACCGATATTGCTTCGCATCAGCAAAGAGCTTCATGACGACTTGAACGCATGGGCGGCGGACGACCTACGCAGTCTCAACGCGCAGATCGAGTATATTTTGCGAGAAGAAGTACTTAGGCGAAAAAGACGGAAAAAAAAGGAAGAGGGATAAACGTGGACCGCATCTATCGTTCGAAACGGGATGTTTGGCTCATGGTTCTTCTATGGTTGCCTGTATTTGTTCTCCCCTTGACCTGTTTCATTACGTTGCGCGAAGACGGGTTGCAGGCCGCCCTGTTTTCGACGGTCATCACTATAGCAGGCATTGCCTTGCTGGTCTGGGTGATAGTAGGCACGTACTACCGGATAACCGATGGCAGCTTGCAGGTACGATCCGGACCGTTCCGGTGGAACATTGCCATAAAAGACATCCAGTCGATTGCTCCGTCTCGCTCTCCGTTGTCCGGCCCGGCGCTGTCTCTCGACCGTCTGCTGCTCGTATACGGAAAAGGCAAGACGCTACGCATCTCTCCGGATCGACCGCAGGAGTTTCTTGCGGACATCGAGCGAGCAAAACGGTTGTACTGATCGGTTGTGAGCGGGTTGGCTAAAACGTTTGTTATCGCTCAAGAACGCTGCGCTCCGGTACAAAACTCAGTTCTCGCTTGATCGACGAGATATCGTAGATGGGATCGAAACCGTGTCCGGGGCGTTCGTAGTGCGACAAGTCCAGCCCCCCGTTGTCCGGCCCGTACCACGCGCGTAGAAGGTCCGGGATCGGGTCGGCGGTGCAGGCCGGATTTCCGACGGCGTTCAGGATGCGCACGCCCGGTTTTTGCCGCGACTCGACGGCCAGGGTAAAACAGCGTACCGCATCGCGGGCAAACATGACGGACAACTCACCCAGCGACCACTCGGTCAGCGGTCCCGCTTTTTTGGGCACGGGCGTCGCATCGTCCGGCGCAATGCTGGCCAACCGGATGTTGATAAAGTCCGCATCGTCGTACTGACGAGCCAGATAGCGCGTTACCTCTTCCATCATGTATTTTGAAAACCCGTATCCGTCCCGATCCAGACACGGATGTTCATCCGGGATAGGAACACGGAGCGGTCGGAACTTTACCGACTGAAACCCCACCGCTGCAATCGAGCTGGCAAGAACGAATTTTCTGCATCCGCGCGAGAGTGCGTAGCGTAGCAGACCGTGCGTGCCGAGTACGTTGACGCGCAGACCGTCCGCCTCGTCGCATCCACCGGTTACTGCGGCAAGGTGGACGATCGCGTCGAGCGGATGATCGTCCAGTCGTCTCAGTGTGGCAGGGTCGGTAAAATCACCCTCGATCGACGCGACACCGGCCACCGGAGTCGGGCGTCGTGAAACCGCGATGATGCGATATGTAGACGACGGGGACTCGGCCAACTGTCGTCCGATAAAACCGCTGGTTCCGGTAACGAGTATGTGCTGCATGTCTTTCTCCATGATGCGTAGGAGTTCAAAACCACTCGGTCTGATGAGGCGCCGCGGGAAACCAGATCATGTCCACGATAAATGACATGGTAACACCTGTTACAAAACCGACCAGCAAACCGATAAAAAACGGCTGTGCCCGTTGATAAAGTGTTGCACCGCCAAATTTCAGCAACAGAATCTGGGTAAGCCACGCCAGAAAAAGAGGCACGATCGCGTTTCGCACCACCCCACCCACATCGCCCACTGCCATACCCACAGGATGGAGCGGCCACCAGGGCGTGATATATCTTCCGGCGATGATCAGACCGTTGAGTAGTACCCCCGACAGCAACCAGACGCCTTCGAGACCCGTGATATGGCTGGCGTTGTTGGTCCACTTAGGTGCCATATCATAAAAAAACGTTCCGAATCCACCGGGTGTAGTAAACAGGTGGTTGCCACCGAGCGTATAGCCCGAATGGATCATCGACACAACGGACGCGGCAAGACTTACCCCAATCGCCGCAAACAGCCAACCCCCGATCGGTTCGCGTCGCCGCGTTCTGTTTTGAAGCCATGCCGCATGAAAAAAACCTATCAGCGAATACGACCGCCAGTTGCGGGCAAAACCGTTGGCCATGCTCATCGTTACCAGATCAGGCGGTGCAAGGTTGGCCGAACCAAAGACGCCCACGGTAAACTCGTTGGCTTTTCCGTAAGTTCGGCCATGACCAATCCGGATTCGGCGGTGACACGTGCCAGTGCAAGATAAAAAATATAGAAAACGATCAGAAAGACAAATCCCACGGGTAGTGAGACGCCTATGCGGTGAAGCCAGAACAGGATATAAGCGGAGCCAAGCAAAAATCCCGCTATAGCCCCCCGATATGAAAACAGTTCTTCGGTGTCGTCGAGCCGTGTCGAGCGACGCAATATGGTCTGCCATACGTCTTTCAGATGTCGTCGTGCGATCCAGACCATCCAACCCACGAAAACCAGAATACCGCCCATAAACTGAATGCCTACCAGTCCTGCCGGCACGACACCCTGTGAGGTGGAGGCAACGCCGAGCAAGTTGAGCACACCCTGTTCCGCGATCCCAAACAGTTGCATGACCCAAAGGCTGAACAGAATTTCGGCGGGCGCGAAAAAAGCAAAGGCGATGACGTAAATATTGAAATAGATCGGTATCGTAGGAAACGACGGGTGAACGGTTATGGCGACAAGATCGGGCGGCATGATGGGAAAACGGGGCCACACGCCCCAGTAAGAAATGCAATTCCAACCCATCATCGTAAATACGATCCCGAATCCGGTCAGAAACAAACCGTTGCGCCACAACCGGGTTCCGCCGTCCGCCTCTTCGGTCTGACCGATAAGCCGGAGTGCCACCTCTCCCATCGGAAAACGGAGTCGTTCGTACTCGACCCACTGTTTGCGAAAGATTACCACAAGACAGGCGCCGACAAGAAGTACCGCTCCGATCAGCGATACCCACCAGAACAAGGGGACTACCCATGCTCCCCACGGAATGGTCTGACCGGGGCGCAGTCCTTCGAAAAAACCGCGCACCGCATCTCCTTGGGGAGATAGGTACGCATACGATGGCAGATACGGGATCAGGTATTCGTCCCACCGGTTTTCCGGACTGGCATAATAGGCCGGCGAGGCAATGGCCGATACCAGATAACGGGTGATGCCCCAGTCCGGCGCCATGGAGGCGACCAGTCCCATGGCAAATACGACGAGTAATTCGGCGTTTTGCAACGCCCACGACGGTGCGAGTTTTCTGAGGAGAAAGTTGGGGAAAAAAACAAGCAGAAAAAAAGGAACCAGCAGGCCGGTGGGCAGGTGGGCGTAGGTGGCAAATACTACACCCAACCGGTCTGCCGCGTACTGATCACCCAGACCGATGACAAGTGAAAGTCCCAGTCCGGCAGGCACCGCTCTCCGTGAAAACGGATGCGAGGTCATCCGAAGATCAGGTCAATAAAGTTTTCGTGTTGATGGAAATTGAGCGCGGTAAAAGGCGCGATGGCCGAATGTTCAAGGTGTTCTAGGTCACCGGTATAGTTGTACCGCGACACCGAAAACTGCCAGACTTCGCCCGGTTTGGGCGGACCGTCGATGCCGAACGCCTTCCATGGAATGCACAGTTCTACCGCCCATCCTCCGGCTTCGGGGCGAAGCGCCACCCGCTTCCGGCTGTCGCTGTTTGCGGCGATCACCTGTGCCCACGTCGCGCGTCCCTCGCGGAACGCCTCTCGATCCGGGATATGGATGTCCATGATCAGATCGTTGGGGGAGACGTGGATTTCCCAGTAGTCGGTACGGGAACGTCCGGGTTTTATAAAAAATTCGGCCACATCGCCCAGCGTAAAAAGCGACTGATTGTCTTCCGTGGCTGTGGTGAAAATGGAAGTATCCTCAAGCCATACATAAAAACATAACGCCTCGACGGTGTATCCCGCATAGGCCAATCCACCTTCGTGGGGTCTCTGTCCGGGAGATGTCCAATGTTGAAAAAAGGAAAGCGCTTCCGCGCCGGCGTAGGCGGCAGGGGCACGTGAGCCGAAATCGGCGCCGTCGAGTCGCAGCAGGTTGCAGGAAGTGTGCATAGGGGAAAGCGATTCTTTCTTCGAATTTTTCTCTACTGGATATCTACGCGGTCGGAAAGTTCGTCCACATCCGAGTCAGCGTCGTACGGAAAATGCTCGGCCAGACGCGCGCCGATCTGCTCGATGGCAGCGACCAGCCCCCCGGTATAGTCGTCTTTGTGAAACCGTTCGGACAGGATGGCCGCGATATCGGTCCAGAATTTCGCGCCTACTTTTTCATGGATGCCGCTGTCGCCGAGCACGACAAATTTGCGACGCGCGGGTACGACAAAAATCAGCACGCCGTTGCGCTTTTCGGTCTTTGTCATGCCGAGACGTTCAAAGGCTTTTTCCGCCGCATGAGTCACGTCGCCCCAGAACAGACGTGATACGGAGACGGATATTTCGCCCGACGATCTCCGTTCGGCGTCTTGGATCGCCGCTTCGACACGGGCGCTGTCGATGAGTTTGAGCAGTTTTTTTCGCGTCACCATGATCCGCTGGCCCCTCCTCCTCCCGAACGACCACCGCCGCCGCCAAATCCTCCCCCGCCTCGTCCTCCG
>VGJU01000146.1 GCA_016867335.1 Candidatus Zixiibacteriota bacterium
CCCTGTATGGGCGAATAGTCCACCATACCTCCGATTTCGACAACCACATGGTCTATATCCAGTGTTTTTTCCCCGCTGGTATCGTACACCGTCACTGTGCGACCTTGGGAAGATTCGTCGAACCGGCGGACGCGCGTACCGTAAAATGCTTGAAAACGGGGATCGCGGCTTTCGAGGATATCCGCCAACCGCGTATAGTAAGGCAATCCGTATCGGCTGTCGCCGATCAATTGCCAGTGATGCATCTGCGTCTGACGCATCACGTAATATACCTGTTTGCCCGCGTCGTACAACTCGGTTGCAGCCCAGTCGGCAGAACGGCCTCCGCCGACCACGGCGATCCGGTTGCCGGGAAAATCTTCTGGCCGATCGTAACGGTTTGTCACAAAGGACAGGGTTTCGCCGGGCACGTCCAGTTGTCGCAGTATACACCGTTGGCCGACCGCATAGACGAGATAGACACAGGTGTAGCGCCTTTCTTCGCCGGTATCGGCATGTTGGGCTGTTACGAGAAATCCTCGTTTGTGCGGTTCGATGCGCGTCACGTTTTGATCGGTTCGGATGCGCGCGGATTGCCCGAAACGCTCCGGGATGGCGTGATAGTAGTCGATCAAATCGCGTTTGGAAATAAGCGCATTCGGGTCGATACGTTTTCCGGTTTCCTCGGCGTACCGGACAAGTGGATAGAATGCCAGTTCCATCCAGTGACCGGGCGAAAGCGTCAGCATGTGTTCGGGTGCGTTGTTCCAGACGCCGCCGACCGATTCGCGGGAAAGAAGCAAGTAGTCAAGCGGGGCGGCTTCCCGGAATGTCATGCCGATCTGGTCAAGTCCCAGAAATCCTTGTCCCGGATGGTGGAGCAGCCGAAACAGGTCTACTGGCGCTACGCCGGCGTCTACGAGTCTGCCGAAATCAAGCGACAAAAGCGAGGCGGGTGCGGAACGCAGAAAGGTAGCCAGCGAGCCGAACCGAGCGGCGAAAGCCGGGGTTTCGCGGAAAAACGGATGATAGCCGCCGAGTGTTACCGCGAGCGAGAGCCCTGCCGGCCCGCCGCCGACGATAAGAACGGTGTGATGCGTCGGCGTCACGCCGCCCCGATTTTCTTGAGATAGGCTACGCTTTCTTCGAATTCGCGCGTTTCGTAGGCCAACAGCGTCTCGATCGACTCTTCCTTTTCTTTGGGTGTGCGCCAGTCTTCGCCTCTCGGTCGGGCATTTTTCCAAAACAGACGCAAAAGCGGGAGCATCTCCGTCACCGGGCGTACAGGATATTCGGACCAGTAGTCGTCGGCAAGCAGACGCACGTGGCGGGCGTACAGCGCGCCTAGTTCGATGGTTTTGGTGATGTCGGGGTGGTGGGTGTCAATTCGCGAAAGCAGCCCCGGAAAATCCACCACGCCTTTGCCGAGCGCGCAACGGGCCATGCGATAACCTTCGTCGGAGGGATGCAGGGTATAGTCTTTGAGATGGATATTTTTGAGATACGGCATCAGCCGGTCTGCATACCCGAACGGGTCTTCGCACACGGCCAGCACGTTGCCTACGTCGAGGTTGATGCCTACGTTGTCGCTGCCGATCTGTTCGAGCAGTCGGAGCAAGTCACGCGAGGTGGCGTCCGAGTGGTTTTCGACGGCGATGGTCACACCGTGCGCTTCAGCGATCCGTGCCGCTTCGCGCAGGACGCCGAGACAGTATTTTAGGTGTTCGTCCCACTTTCCAGCCATGGGTCGGCGATCACCGCCGAGTATACCGCTCAAAATCACCCTCAACGTGTCCGTTCCGAGTGCTCTGGCCGTCGGAATAAGCCGGCCGAGCATCTCCGGCTCTACCTTCCCGCCATCGGCCACAAGAAACAAACCGCGTTCTTGGGCGTATTCACGGGCTTTTTGGAGGGTGTCCGGTTTGAGATCAGACAGACAGTCGTCCGGTGGAAATTCGGCTCCTTTTAGCCCGTACTTTACTGCCATATCCATAAGCTGAAAAGCGTCGTAACCGGTGTTGAACGAGTAGGCGCATACGCCGGCAGGCATTCGATGATCCTCCGTGATTCATGTCGGTTTTGCAGTCGGGACGCGCCCGATGTTTGCTACAAGGATCAAGGCATGCCTTGACTCTACTATCGCAGACGTCCTGATCCTATGACCGCGGTTGACGGCCTTGAACGGAAAATCCACCGTCACACCGAATGTCGGCGGCGGTGATGTCGCTGGCTTCGTCGCTCGCTAAAAACACAAACACGCTGGCAACCTCGTCGATGGTGGCGACACGTCCGATGGGGTGTATGGCGTCGAATGCTCTACGCGCGGCTTCGGGGTCGTCGGCGTGTTCTCTGATAAAGTTGTGGAGCATGGGCGAATCGACCGTACCGGGTGATACGGTGTTGACGCGGATACCGTACGGCGCGAGTTCCATCGCCTGTCCGCGTGCAAGAGCGATAAGTCCCCCCTTGGTCGCGCCGTACAGGGCCACACCCGGAAACCCGTTGTGGCCGGTTACGCTTGCCATGTGGAGGATCGACCCGCCGCCGGAGCGGCGCATGTGCGGCGCGCAGTATTTGCTGAAGACGGCGGGCGCGACCAGATTTACCCGGACGATACGGTCCATGACCGTCTCGTCTTGTTCTTCGATGGAACCCACAGGCATGACGGCGGCGTTGTTGACGAGTATGTCGAGTCTGCCAAAACGTTGCACCACGCGGTCCACAAAAGCGCGTACACCGGCATGGTCGGTAATGTCGAGCGTTTCGACAAACACGGGACGCCCCTCGGTTTTGATCAGGCGTCCGGTTTCGGCGACGGCGTCACCGTTGACGTCGCACACCGCCACGCTGGCGCCTTCGCGGGCAAAACGCACGGCGATACCGCGCCCGATGCCGTCGCCCGTGCCGGTTATGATGGCAACTTTGCCGTTTAAACGCATAACCCGCTCCGCTACAAAAGGCTATTCTGTCATGATGAACCGCCAGAGCATACAACGGAACAGGCGGAATGTCAAGCGCGAAAGCGTATCGGGCCGATGGGCGCATAGAAGGGCCTTGTCCGATCGCCACCCCAAATATCCCGCAAGATATTTGGTTGACCCTCTCCGCCGTTCATGCTATAGTGAGCACAAAGGAGATTTTCGTCTACCCGTCGTCCTACCAAAGGCCATATATCCCGATCGCTTGATATCCATCCCCCCCATTCAAATCCAAAATCGGTATTCCCATGGACCTTTACTCCGCCATACTTGCAATCGCTACGTGCTTGATGGCGCTGGCGCTGACCGTTCTCTCTTACCGCTATCGCCGAGACATCGAACGCCGAAAAGCCACCGAAAAGGGTCTGCTCAGCCGTGAACATGAATATCGGGCCTTGCTCTCCTCCGCCGAGCGCCAGACACAGGAACTCAAGTTACTGGATCAGGTCCGCACGGCAATGGCGCGCGAAGTAGACCTGCCCGTCATGAACAAGGCTGTTGTGGAAGCCATCGCCGATACGTTTGGATATACGCAAGTCAGCCTCTATCTGCTTGAAGACGATACGTTGGTGATGCAGCATCAGGTGGGCTACGAGACTTTTATAGAGCGCATCCCCATCAACCAAGGCGTGAGCGGTCGCACGGTGCGCACGGAACCCCAACCCTGCTCAGCGATGTACGCGCCGACACGACGTTTTTAGGAGCCATACAAGGCATCGTCTCGGAAATCTGCATCCCGCTGTTTGATAGGGGCCGCGTAGCGGGTACGCTCAATGTGGAAAGCACACAAGGGGTCGTGTTGACCGAGGCCGATCTGTCGCTCATGACGGCGTTGAGCGACCATATCAACATCGCCATCACCCGTGCTCGGCTGTATGCCCACTTGCGGGAAAGCGAAGCAAAATACCGCTCGGTCGTGGGCAGTATAGACGAGGTAATCTTTCAGAGTGATACGGAAGGGAAACTGATTTTTCTAAACTCGGCCTGGACCCCGCTTACCGGCTACAGCGTGGAAGAATGTTTGGACACCCGAATGGTCTTGTATATTCATCCTGAGGATCGGAGAGCCTATCACGAATTGCAGGAGCCGGTGCTAAGCGGCCGGAAAGATGCGGCCCGGTGCGAATGCCGATACATGCACCGGAATGGCGATGTACGGTGGGCCGAAATTCATGCGCGGCGGTTCGAAAATGGCGGCGCAAAGATTATCGGCATTTTTGGCACGGTCCGAGACATTACCGGGCGAAAACGTATGGAAGAGGAGCGGCTCCGTCTCAGCAAACTGGAGGCGATCAGCCCGTTGGCCGGCGGTATCGCCCACGATTTCAACAACCTATTGACCGGGTATTCTGGGCAATATCTCCTTTGCCCGGATGATGCTCAAACCGGGCGCAGACGACCTGCTCAACGCGCGGCTTGAGATGACCGAGAGCGCCGCGATGGAGGCGCGGAAACTTACCCAGCAGTTGCTCACCTTTGCCAAAGGCGGCGCGCCGGTCCGCCAAATCGCCTCGCTCCGCCAAATCATACTCGAAGCCGCCTTGTTTACGTCGCGCGGCTCCAACGTACGATGTGACTTTAGACTACCCGATGACCTTTGGCCGGGCGATGTGGACTCCGGGCAGATCGGCCAGGTATTGCAAAACCTGATCATAAACGCGCAACAGGCGATGCCCGATGGCGGCGTCATCCATATCGGAGCCGCCAACGTCGAGCTGAGACAGCCCGATACGACGCTTCGTCTTGCCGCCGGGCCTTATGTCTCGATCACCGTCCGCGACGAAGGCGTGGGCATACCCGACGAAATACGCTCCCGGATATTCGATCTTTATTTTACCACCAAACCGGAAGGAACGGGATTGGGACTGGCTACCGCCCATTCCATCATAGCCAGGCATCGCGGCGCGATCGACGTCGAATCCGCTCTGAAAAAAGGAACGACGTTTACGCTCTACATCCCGGCGTCGCCCACCGCCGCTATCGTCAGAAAGGAAGAGGATCGGATGCATTATCGGGGAGCTGGCAGGATTCTGGTGATGGAAGACGAGGCGGTGGTCCGCAATATGCTGGCCGACCTGCTACGGCTCTGCGGTTATACGGCTACGCTGACCCAAGACGGCGCGGAGGCGGTACGGGTGTACGGTCAGGCGATGGACGAAGGAACACCGTACGCCGCCGTTCTCATGGACCTTACCGTTCCGGGTGGCATGGGCGGCAGGGAAGCCGCAAGCCACATCCTGGAAAAAGATCCGAAGGCAAAGATTATTGTCTCCAGTGGATATTCCAATGACCCCGTGCTGGCAAACTATCGCGAATACGGTTTTGTCGGCATCGTGCCCAAACCCTACAAAACCAAGCAACTCAGCAAAACCCTTCACGATACGCTTGCCGAAACGCAAACCGAAATAGCTTAAAGGGAGACTCGTATGTTGACACCCGAACAGATCGCGCAGTATCACCGGGAAGGCTTTGTCATCATTCCGAACTTTATGACCGCCCAAGAAGTAGCCGCTTACCACGCCGAAATGGATCGGATTGCGCAGGGAAACACCCTGGCGAGCCACGACAAAACCCGGATGGAAATGGAGCCGGACCAGCCGGCGGAAGGAATGCTGATCCGCCGTATCTATGAACCTTGTACACACTACGACTCGTTCCGGGCGCTGTCCGAGTCGCCCAAACTGCTGGATAGCGTCGAAAAACTCGTCGGTCCTGATATTCTGTTTCACTACAGCAAGATTAACATGAAACCCCCCCGTATCGGCTCGGTCGTCGAATGGCATCAGGACTTGTCCTACTATCCCTTGACCAACCGGGATTCCGTGACCGTTCTTTTTTATCTCGACGACGCTTCTGTAACGAACGGTTGTCTTCAGATATTGCCCCGGCGTCATCACCTGCCGTTGCTTACGCATTCTACCGACGGTTTTTTTCGGGGCAAAGTCACCGAATCCGTAGACGCGTCGGACGCTATACTCATCGAAGGGGCTGCGGGCACGGTGATCTTTATAAGTTGTATGACCCCGCACGCCTCGGTCGTCAATACGTCGAACCAGTCTCGGCGCACGCTTATCCTGAGCTATCGTGCGACGGACGCCTTTCCGATCCATTGCCATATCATGACCGATCTGGTAGAAAAACATGTCCGGCTGGTCCGGGGTCAGCGCTCGCCTGTCGCCCGGTTTACCATGACCGAATTCCCCATCCCGGTCTACGAAAACCAGATCGCCTCGCTCTACGAACTTCAGGAGCGAAGCCGGAAAAAGGAACAGGCGGCCTAAGCCCCCCCCTTAATCTGCATGGAAGAACCGGAACTGGGCTTGCATCCGGACGCACTCGATAAACTGGCAGAACTTATGAAACTGGCGTCAGAGCGTACGCAACTGATTGTCACCACCCATTCCGATTTTCTTGTGGATGCCTTTATCGATGATCCGGAGACGGTCGTAACGTTTGAAAAGGACGGAGAATCTTCAACTGCTAAACGGGTGAATGCCGTGGAATTGGGTGCATGGTTAGACCGTTATACACTCGGCGAAATCCGCCAAAGCGGGCATATTGGGGGTAATCGTTACTGATGCCGAGCCGCTCAAGGTTTCGTATTTTTATCGAAGGGGGCGGCCTTGGTCGTTTGAGAAACAAGGCACGCCAAGGTTGCAGATAACGTCCGGCGCTACGGCAAGTCGGTGGAACCCATGAGATAGCGGTCGCATTCACGTGCGGCGCTGCGTCCTTCGTGGATGGCCCACACCACAAGACTCTGGCCACGGCGCGCATCACCGGCGGTAAACACGCCCGGCACATTGGTGGCAAACTTTCCGTACTCGGCTTTTGCGTTGGAACGCGGGTCCTTCTCCACGCCAAGCTGGTCCAAAACCGGTGACTCCGGTCCGAGAAATCCCATCGCCAGCAGCACCAGATCGGCAGGCCACACCTTTTCCGTGCCGGGCACGGAACGGAAGGGCGGACCGCCGGGTGTCGGAACCCATTCCACATTTGTGGTGTGCAACGCCTTGACCACGCCATTTTCGTCACCGACAAACTTTGACGTGTTGATAAGATACGTGCGTGGGTCGTCGCCAAATCTGGCTTTGGCTTCATCTTGGCCGTAGTCCAACTTGTAGACACGCGGCCATTCGGGCCACGGGTTGTTGGGAAGCCGTGTATCCGGTGGGCGTTCCAAAATTTCGAACTGCACCAGAGACTTGCACCCGTGCCGCATCGACGTTCCGACACAGTCGGTCCCCGTGTCTCCTCCCCCTATGACGATGACGTGTTTGTCCCTCGCCGAGATATACTGTCCGTCGGCATGCCCCGAATCGAGCAGGCTTTTGGTATTGGCGCGGAGAAAATCCATGGCAAAATGGACGCCCTTGAGGTTGCGGCCCTCGATGGGCAGATCGCGCGGTTTGGTGGATCCGGTACAGATCACGATGGCGTCGCACTCGTCACGCAACTGCGCTGCCGACAGGTCTTTCCCGATCTCGGTGTTTGTGACGAAACGCACGCCTTCCGTAGCCATGAGGTTTATGCGGCGCTCCACGACATGACGCTTGTCGAGTTTCATGTTGGGGATGCCATACATAAGCAGACCGCCGATGCGGTCCGCACGTTCGTAGACCGTCACCCAGTGTCCGGCACGGTTTAGTTGCGCGGCGCAGGCCAGCCCCGACGGTCCGGAGCCGACGACGGCCACTTTTTTTCCCGTGCGTACGGGAGGCGGTTCGGGAAGAATCCACCCTTCCCGGAATCCTCGGTCCACGATCTCGGATTCGATGGTCTTGATCGTTACCGGATCGGTGTTGATACCGAGGACGCACGAGCCTTCGCACGGCGCGGGGCATACCCTTCCGGTAAATTCGGGAAAGTTGTTGGTCTTGTGGAGTCGGTCCAGCGCATCCTTCCAGTGGTCGCGGTATACCAGATCGTTCCATTCCGGAATGAGGTTGTTAAGCGGACACCCCGAAGCCGCCGGCCCGCCCATAGGCAAGCCGGTATGGCAAAACGGAATGCCGCAGTCCATACACCGGGCACCCTGTTTCTGCAACACCTCGTCGGAAAGAGGGATCACAAACTCATCCCAGTCGCCAACCCGCTCCAGCGGATCGCGGTAGGTTTGTTTTTTGCGTTTGTATTCTATAAAGCCTGTCGGTTTGCCCATGAGATTCCTTTGGGTGAGGGCGACGGATCCGTCGCCCTTGTGTCCGCGCCCTTACACCGTTTCCAGAACGGGCGTTTGCGGATGGCCGTCGGTGTCGTTTGTTTTGTCGTGCGGTGTCTGCGATGCCTGTGTTTTCATTTCTTCCAGCACACGCCGATAATCGACCGGCATGACTTTTACAAACTTGGGAAGCATCTCGCCCCAGCGGTCCAGCACGTCTTTGCCACGCACGCTTTGCGTATACCGGACGTGTTCTTCGATCATCCGGCGGAGGTCATGAAGGTCTTCTTCGGTTTCGACAGTTTCGAGGTCCACCATTTCGCGGTTGCACAGCGATGGGAATGTCCCTTTTTCGTCGAGGACGTAAGCGATGCCGCCACTCATGCCGGCGGCGAAGTTTCGCCCTGTAGCGCCGAGTACGACGACGCGCCCGCGTGTCATGTATTCGCAACCGTGATCGCCGACGCCTTCCACCACGGCTTCTGCGCCGGAGTTACGCACGGCGAATCGCTCGCCCGCGCGTCCACAGAAAAACGCCTTGCCTGCCGTAGCGCCATAAAGCGCTACATTGCCGATGATGACGTTGTCCGCCGCTATAAAACCCGTTCTGGTGGGCGGATAGACGGCAACACACCCGCCGGACAGTCCTTTTCCGGTATAGTCGTTGGCATCGCCTTCCAGCGAAAGCGCCACGCCGCGAGCCAGAAACGCACCAAAACTCTGCCCCGCCGATCCGTGCAACTGAATCTGTATCGTATGTTCCGGTAGTCCCTCTTCTCCGTACCGACGCGACACTTCCGCACTCAGCATCGTCCCGACAGTACGGTTGATGTTGCGTATCGAGTGACGGATACGCACCGGAGTCCGGTTTTCGAGCGCCTCCTGACACAGTTCGATAAACCGGCGGTCCAGCGCCTCGCTCAACCCGTGATCCTGTTTTTCGCGGCAATACCGAGCCACATGCGCCGGTACGTCGAGAGGAGTCAGGATGTTGGAGAAATCGAGTCCGCGCGCCTTCCAGTGGCTTACGGCCTTGCCCGTCTCCAGACAATCGACCCGGCCTACCATTTCGTTTACCGTCCGGAATCCGAGTTGTGCCATGATCTGACGAAACTGTTCGGCCATCAAAAACATAAAATTGATCACGTACTCGGGTTTGCCGGAGAATTTCTTTCGCAGTTCTTCGTCCTGTGTCGCCACGCCCACCGAGCAGGTGTTGAGATGGCATTTACGGAGCATGATGCACCCGCTGACGACAAGCGAGGTGGTGGCGAAACCGAACTCTTCGGCGCCAAGCAGACAGGCGATCGCCACGTCGCGCCCTGTCTTGAGTTGTCCATCGGTCTGTACGACAATACGTCCGCGCAAGTCGTTTTGCACCAGCACCTGCTGGGTTTCCGCCAGCCCCAACTCCCACGGTACGCCCGCGTGTTTCATCGAAGATTCGGGTGAAGCGCCCGTCCCACCGTCATAGCCGGAGATCAGCACCACGTCCGCCTTGCCTTTGGACACACCGGCGGCGACCGTGCCTACTCCGACCTCGGCCACGAGTTTGATGTGAATCCGCGCCTTGTCGTTGGCGTTTTTGAGATCGTGGATAAGCTGTGCCAGATCTTCTATCGAGTAGATATCGTGATGCGGAGGCGGCGAGATCAACCCTACACCCGGTGTCGATTTGCGGACCATGGCGATATGTTCGAACACCTTGTGCCCCGGCAACTGGCCGCCTTCGCCGGGTTTGGCTCCTTGCGCCATCTTGATCTGAAGATCGCTGGCGTTGACCAGATAGTTGCTGGTGACGCCAAAACGCCCGGATGCCACCTGCTTGATCGCGCTGTTGCGCCAGTCTCCA
>VGJU01000147.1 GCA_016867335.1 Candidatus Zixiibacteriota bacterium
TGTGTAGGTATCGGCGGTGTGATAACTGATACCGAGACTTCTCCCGATCTCGGAAGCGTTCCATATCTGTCCATGCGCGGCGGCGAGCATTCGAAACAACTGCTCGGTTACCCTGGGTGGCGCTGGAAATCCCCAGTTTGGCAGATCGCGTTGACTCATGCCCTTTAAACAGATGCGCTGGCGATCCGGAAAAGACGGCGATACCTCTTCTGGAACCGGATAGCCGCCAGTCATCCAGAGATCGTCCCAGCGATCCTCCGGCATTTCCCCGATCAAAAACGGAGGTAGTTCGCAGAGGACGCAGCGTCCTTCGAGCGATTTGAGTAAAGGGGAAGCCATGGATTCGGTCATCAGAAAACGCCCGTTTCGACTGCGTTGCTCGTCGATCATGGGTAAAAGCCGCAAAAAAAGCTCGGGGACGGTATGAATTTCGTCGAGAACCATGAGTTCTCGTCCACGCATACGTGGTCCCCATTCGATATCAAGGCGTATTAGGTCTTCGGGGTGCTCGATGTCGTAGTAGAGATCGGAAAACTGACGGGCAAGCGTGGTCTTGCCGACACCGCGCGGTCCAAGCAACATCACCGCCGGATACCGGCTGAGCAAATCCGTAAGACGATCGTGGATTTTTCGTGGGTGCATGATGGTATGTTAAAGAGGAGGGGCTTGGGTATGCAAGAAAATATTGCGGTTCGCCAAGCGCCCTTTTGCGCTTGACCGGTCCGAACGAAGGGATATCTTGCGATAGGAGAGGAAGTTTTAGCGTTAGAGGAGGAGAGTCTATGTGCGGCATAGTCGGATACATAGGAAAACGGGATATGGTTCCCATTTTGATAGGCGGTCTGCACCGGCTCGAATACCGCGGTTACGATTCCGCCGGTCTGGCGGGGCTCAACCGCGGGCGCCTTGCGACGGTCAAGACGGTGGGCAGGCTTTCTGAGCTCAAGTCTCGTCTACACGCGGCGGAGTTCGACGCCGGAATCGGTATCGGGCATACCCGATGGGCCACACACGGCGAACCATCCGAGGTCAATGCGCATCCACATACGGATGCCAGCGGGAAAATCGCGGTTGTCCACAACGGTATCATTGAGAATTACGAAAGTCTCAAAACGTGGCTCAAAGGTCGAGGACACCATTTTCGCAGCGGTACCGACACCGAAGTGCTGGCGCATCTGATCGGTGTATTCTACGAAGGGGATCTTACGGTGGCCGTACGTAAGACGCTTCATCTGGTCGAAGGCGCTTACGGCATTGCCGTGTTTTCGCAGGAAGAGCCGGATACCATCGTCGCGGCGCGTCAAGGCAGCCCTTTGGTAGTCGGTCTGCACGACACCGAGTGTTTTCTGGCCTCCGATGTAGCGGCGCTTATCGAGCATACGGACCGGGTGGTCTATCTTAAAGACGGCGAGCAGGTCATGCTTTCTCCGGGCAATATCCGGTTTCACGCCATCGACGGGACCGAGTTGCAACCCGAAGAGATAAAGGTGACCTGGGAGTTGGCCGAGATCGAGCGGGGCGGGTTCGAACATTTTATGCTCAAGGAGATTTTCGAACAGCCCACGGCGATACGCAATGCGCTACGGGGGCGGCTGGACGTACAGCAGGGAACGGCGCGGCTCGGTGGTCTGAAGCTATCGCCCGAAGTGTTGCGAAAAGTCCGTCGTATCGTGCTGACGGCCTGTGGAACCTCTTGGCATGCGGCCCTCGTGGGCGAATATATCATAGAGGAATTGGCTCGGATTCCGGTCGAAGTCGAATACGCTTCCGAGTTTCGCTATCGTCAGCCTATCGTAGACGACGAGACGCTTATTTTTGCCATCAGTCAGTCGAGAGGCGAAACGGGGTGGCGCGCGTACGCTTGGCATCTGCAACGTGGTAGGATCGACGATCGCCAGAGAGTGCGAAGAGGGAGTCTATATCCATGTGGGGCCGGAAATAGGTGTCGCCTCCACCAAAGCCTTTACCGGTCAGGTGGCGGTACTGGCGGTGTTGGCGCTTGTACTGAGTCAGGCGCATGACCGCAACTCGGAGCGACGCAGCGCCATCGCCAGAGAACTGCCGCTCGTGCCGGACCGGATTGAGCACATTTTAGCACTCAACGACGACATCCGCCGTATCGCCGAACAATATGCCGATTGCAACAATGCGCTGTACTTGGGGCGTTTTTTCAACTTTCCCGTGGCCCTCGAAGGGGCGCTCAAGCTCAAGGAAATCTCGTATATCCATGCCGAAGGCTATCCTGCCGCAGAAATGAAACACGGTCCCATCGCGCTGATCGACGAAAACATGCCTGTCGTATTTATCGCCACACAGGATCGGGTGTACAACAAGATCATGACCAACATCGAAGAAGTACGCGCCCGCAAAGGAAAAGTCATTGCTATCGCTACCGAGGGAGATAGGCTGATCCAAGAAAAGGCCGACCACGTCATCTATATTCCAAAGATCGACGCCTGTCTGGCGCCGTTGTTGACCGTCATCCCTCTGCAACTGCTTGCCTACCATATCGCCGTGTTGCGTGGATGCGACGTGGACAAACCACGCAATCTGGCCAAGAGCGTAACGGTGGAGTAGGCATGGCCGCTCCTCCGGGGATTCTTTGTCTTTTTGAAGACGACACTACAGGGCTTGCGCCCGTCACGTGGGTACGCCCGGCATTTGATCTGCGTTGCGGCATACGCACGCTCCGTGAAAAAATCCTCTCCTATTACCCGGCGTTGCATGTCTGCTTGCGTGTGCGTCCTGAAATCAGAGAGCTGACGAAGGCGCAAAACCTCGATATTCCAGTCAACACGCGCTTGAGCGGTCCTACGCTTTTTATCTGCGGTCGTGTACTCATGGATGCGCGGTTGGCGGCAGTGATTGCGTCCGATGGACCGGATAGTCTGTTTATGTACGGACAGACGGTTGTCGCCGCCCGGATGCACGATCCTTCCGATCTCCCCCTTGATGTTCCCCTGTCTCTTGGGCTGTGGCCCACCCACATAAGGCGTGTGCAGATAAAAGCCCGGGTTGCCGCGTATCCGTGGGATTTGGTCCATTGGAATCAAGAGGAACTCCTGCACGACTTCCGGGTGTGCGAGGGGGATACGGCACATGCCGCCGCGTATCCTCATGTGCATCTGCTCAACCCCGATGACATTCGGCTTGGCACGAATGTCATGCTCATGCCGGGTGTTGTGCTGGATGCGACCTCCGGCCCCATCGCCCTTGGCGATCATAGCCAGATCATGCCGTTTACCTATATACAAGGACCCTCCTATATCGGACCAGATACGGTAGTGCGAGCGGGAACCCGGTTGTATGCCGGTGTTTCGGTCGGGCCGGTCTGCCGGATCGGAGGTGAGATGGCGGTGTCTGTCGTGCAGGGTTACTCGAACAAGGCGCACGACGGTTTTCTTGGACACGCTTTTCTAGGCGAGTGGGTCAACCTCGGTGCAGGAACCACGGCCAGCAATCTGAAAAATACGTATGGACCGATTTCAGCAACGATCGGAACAAGTCGTGTAGAAACCGGTAGGACGTTTTTGGGGCCGATACTGAGCGATCATGTAAAAACGGGGATAGGGACGACGCTGGACACGGGGACAATAGTCGGATTTTCCAGTCAGATAACCGGTGGAGGGGTATTACCGAAATACGTCCCCCCCTTTACTTGGCGCACAGACGGAAAAGTTGCCGTGTTTCGCTCCGACAAGGCCATAGAGGTGGCCCGGCGCATGATGGAGCGACGCCAAAAAACGCTTGATGCTCCGCTCGAACAACGCTTCCTGAAGATATTTGACGAAACGACCCACGAGCGAAACGCTGTTCTGTAACCGGGAAAGGTTATTTCTGGTTCATCGGGTCGTATACCTGTTTGGTCAGGGCGACCGATCGCTCGCTGTTGGGTTCGAGCCGGTTGAGTTCGGTAGCCGCGCCAAAGGCGAGACGATAGTCTTTTTTAATGAGGGCCAGCAAGGCAAGACGGTAACAGGCTTCTGTATAGCTGGGGTCTATCTGGACTGTTTTTTTGTATCCTTCTATGGCTTCGTCGCGTTGTGAAGCCATGATGGTAAAACCTTTGCCTACCACATACATCTCGGCGGACAGTTCCAGGGTGCGGCTGAGATAAAATATGGCATCCGCATGGTTCGGTTTGAGAGCGATCGCTTTCTGGAAGAACTTTAGGGCATCTGCCCATTTGCCGAGGTTGATGGCTACCCGACCGGCTTTGTAATGCACTTCGGGGGTTTTAGGGTCTTTTTTGATCGTTTCGTACAGTTGTTGTAATTGAAGACGATTGGACTCTTCTTCGGGGGATTCGGGAGTTTCAGGGAGCGGCGCGCGGTCATCCGCCACTTGGCGGCTGGAGGTGAGAACGGCTGAGGGGGCGCATCCCGTTATGACATAGAGACTTAAAAGGCAAGAGGCAAGCCGGGGTAGGACAGAAAGGAACATGTGGAACGCCCTCGTTATTTTTTTCGTGATTGCTGTTGATGGCGTTTGTAGATCATGAGAAGAAGTTGACGAGTACGATCCGTATCCGGCTCCAGCTGGTGAAGCTTCTGGTAGGATTCATTGGCTTCCCGCATGGCATCTCCGATCAAATAGACAAGGCTGAGGCGGTAGAAGGCGTCGGCAAAGTCGGGACGCGAACGAACGGCGGCCCGATAGGAGTCGATGGCACGTTGGCGTTGTTCTTCGTTGACGACACGCCCCTTGCTGTCGATATTTTTAAGATCGTAAAACTCCCCTGTTTTTTCCCAGACGATACCACTGCGATAATAAGCGTCCGCTACACGATTTTTTCCGATTATCGCTTCCTGATAGTCGCGAAGTGCCTGCACCAGATCTCCACGTTGTTCTTCCAGAAAACCGGCTCGGTAGTATAAGGCCATGTTGTTCGGATTTTTCTTCAACTCGTTTCGTATTTCTTCGAGAGACATTCCGGATTCCTGCGTACCGGCCCGGTTGAGCGTGATCCTGCGTGACGGACGAGGGGCCGTTTCGGTGGATGCCTGTGTCTGCGCGGATACAGGGACAGAGGAGGCTACAAAATATCCAGCGACCACCACCCACAGCAGAGACATTACTCCATGTTTTTTTCGAAAATCAACCATTGTGTCGGCCTCTGCGTCTCTGCTCGTATGTTTTCCGATCCGCAAATATGCATACCCACAACGATTCGTCAATTCTCTACTTGACCTATACGCCGATTTTACGGATTTGTTGCGATGGAAGCAGTCAGAAAAAATCCTACAGATGACAAGTTTTTGATCGATCGATCGGGCATCGCGTTAGCGTTGTTGCGCGTGATGCCTTCGTTCGATATGATGTTCCGCAACCCGCGACAACCGGCGGATGCCTTCCTCGATCTTCTCGGGGTTTATAAAGCTAAAGCAAAGACGGAACTGGTTTTGTCCCCTTCCGTCGGCATAAAAAGGTGGACCTGCGACATAGGCCACTTTCTCGTTTTGTATGGCCCACTCCAACATCGGGGTGGTGTTGACGCCTTCGGGAAGCGTAACCCACAGATAAAATCCGCCTTCGGGGCGCGTCCATGTGCATCCGGGTGGAAACAACGAGGCAACGGCCTGCAAAACGCGATCCCGTTTTTCCCGATACAAGGAGATGGAAGCTTCGATTTGAGGTTCGATCAACCCTCTTTTGCCATACTCGTACACCAGCCGTTGACCCAGTGTGCTGGAACACTGGTCCGTTCCCTGTTTGGCTTGACAAAGTTGGGCGATCACCTCCGGCGGAGCGGCGATCCAGCCCAGACGCACACCAGGACCGAATATCTTGGAAAAGGTATTGGCAAACAGCACTCCATCCGGATTGAGCGAAACCAGCGACGAAGGCGACGGTCCCTCAAATCTCAGTTCAGCATACGCGGCATCCTCCAGAATAGGAATACCGTACCGATCCGCCACCTCCACCAGTTTCTTTCTCCGCTCCTCCGACATCGAAACGCCTGCCGGATTTTGAAACGCCGGGATCGTATAGATCAGCTTAGGGCGGACTCCTTCGCGTTTCAGCGCCGATAGCCGTTCTTCTAACAGATCGATGCGCATTCCGTCGTCATCTACCGGGACGTCTACAAAGCGTGCCTGATAGCTGCGAAAGACGTGTAGCGCCGCCAGATACGTAGGGGCTTCCACCACGACCGTATCGCCGGGGTTTATAAACGTTTTGGCTATGAGGTCCATCGCCTCAACTCCGCCGGTGGTTACGATGATGTGCTCGGCAGTCAGTGACACCCGATCTACAAGTTTCATGCGTTCGGCGATCCATTCACGCAAGGTCGTATACCCCGCCGTCGGACCGTACTGCATCGCCGCTCCGCCTTGGTTGTCAAACACCCAGTCGGAAACCTCCTTCATGGCCGCCAGCGGAAAAGAACGCGGATCCGGCAATCCACCGGCAAAGGAAATGACATCCGGACGTTCGGCCAGCTTGAGCAAGCCGATAATCGACGTATCGCTGATCAGCGCCATTCGATCGGCGTACAACCCTTGCCATCCCATGTGCAAACCCCTGTCGCTCCCTGAATGTTTGACAAATACCGCCCGTTTTTTACGAAAGAACGTCCAATAGTCGCTTTTGAAGTGGGCCGGCAGGAAACTTTCGATTCCATAGATTCGTGTACTATATTGGAAACACGCACCGATTACAAGGCTAAAATTCCTTGACACCCCCAAAATGTTTCCATAGTCTAACAGCATAGGCAAGGAATACCCTCTAACTTTTTAAAAAGCAACCAGTTATAACCCTTCGTCCATTTTAGGAGCAGGACGGGAATAAAACAGGGAGGCCGTCATGGCCGATGAAAGCGAAATCGTCGCCAGCTTTCAGAAAAACAGCCAGGAAGAATTCCGTTTCAGTATTGCCCAGTTCAAAGGCCGGGCCTATGCAGATATCCGTATTTTTTACGAAAAAGATGGCACGTTTTTGCCCAGCAAAAAGGGCATCACCGTAGCACCCGATACGTGGAAGGAATTTCGAGCAGCCATCGAAAAACTGGAAACCGTATTCCAGGAGCGTAAAATCCTCGTACCGGAGCAGGAATAGAAGGGATGAAAAGCCGTGAAGTTCCGGAAGATGCCCCCACAAAAACGGAAGCCTTCCAAATCAAAGGCATGACTTGTGCAAACTGTGCCCTGGCGATAGAAAAGGGTGTAGGCACGCTGGAAGGAGTCGAGACAGTTTATGTAAATCTGGCGACGGAACGGATGCGCGTAACCTACCATTCCGATCTGACGGCTCCTCGAACCATCACTCGAAAAGTAAAAAACCTCGGGTATTTGGCGTTTCCCGACAAAACATCCGTCGATCAGGACGATGAAGCGCGTGTTGCGCTCCGATGGACGCTATGGACTGCCATCCTGGCGATCCCTTTTGTCGGTATGATGCTGCCGGGACCGATCCATTTCATGCTTCCACCATGTATCGCGTTTGCGTTTGCCTCGCTGACGCTTGCCACGTCCGGTGCAACCTTTTATCGCGGCACGTTTTACGCCCTCAAAAACAGCACGGCCAATATGGATGTGCTGGTTGCACTCGGTCTCTCCTCCGCTTACCTGTTCAGCCTCCTCGTTACCATAGCGCCGCAACATTTTCCCGGCCAGAGCGATTTTTTCGAAGTAGTGGTTTTTCTTATCCTGTTTGTCCGTATCGGTAAATATCTGGAGGCAGAAGCGCGCCATCGCGCCGGTCGGGCGTTGCAACGCCTTATTGCTCTCCAGCCGGCCCGAGCGCGGCGGCTGACCGGAGACGCCGAAGAGGATGTACCTGCATCCGAAATCGAAACCGATGATCAGGTCCGTGTGCGTCCGGGTGAAAAATTTCCGGTCGATGGCCGGATCGAGGAAGGAACCACTACGGTCGATGAGGCTGTCATAACAGGGGAATCTCTACCTGTAGAAAAAGAACCGGGACAAACGGTTGTCGGCACGACCGTAAACCTGACCGGTATGGTGACGGTTCGTGCTACCCGTGTGGGAAGCGAGACGACCTTGGCGCAAATCGTCCGCATGGTCGAAGAAGCCCAGACCGATCGGGCGCCGATTCAACGTTTTGCCGACGCCGTCTCGGCCGTTTTTGTCCCTGCCGTTGCAATCGTTTCCGGTATGACTTTTCTAATCTGGTACGGACTTTTGAATGCGGAGCCACTGTTTGCCTTGACCGCTGCGATGGCCGTGCTGGTCATCGCCTGCCCCTGTGCGCTGGGACTTGCCACACCAACCGCCATTCTCGTGGGCAGCGGCATCGGACTGCAACGCGGCATCCTTGTCAAACGCGCATCGGCGCTGGAACGTGCCGCGCATCTGACGACGATCGTTGTTGATAAAACCGGAACGTTGACCACCGGACATCCCCGTGTAACGGGTGTAACGGCGTTCGACGAATCGACCGAAGACGAAATTCTGCAAATCGCTGCCGCGCTCGAATGGGCGTCGATACATCCACTGGCTCGCGCCATCGTCGAAGAAGCACGCAACCGCCGTTTCGATCTTCCGTCCGTGCAAGAGGGACGGGAAGAAAGAGGCTTTGGTATGACGGGCAAGGTCAAGGGGCAAGTTTGCCAAGTCGGTAGTCTCCAGATGATGAAAACCGCAGAAATCGACGTCTCACTCGCGGCTTCGACGGCTGAAGCATGGGCAGACCGAGGCGAAACGGTCGTTTATGTGGCCCGCAACCGAACCCTGGCAGGTATGGTAGGGTTGGCGGACACGATTCGCCCCGATGCCGAAAAGATGGTATCCGCGTTGCACGACATGGGGTTGCGTGTAGCGTTGGTGACAGGCGACGGACAACGTACTGCCGAAACGGTGGCGTGTGCGGTCGGCGTGGACGAGGTGGCCGCCGGCGTCTTGCCGCAGGAAAAGGGTGAAATCGTGGATCGGTTTCGCCGCGAGGGGCAGGTGGTCGGTATGGTGGGCGACGGTATCAACGATGCACCCGCACTGGCAAGAGCCGATACGGGCATTGCCATAGGAACCGGAGCCGATATCGCAAGAGAAGCAGGAGATATCGTCCTCGTAGGCAACCGTCTCATGGATGTGGTTTCGGCCATAAAATTGGGAAAGGCTACGCTACGCAAAGTAAAACAGAACCTGTTCTGGGCGTTTATTTACAACCTGCTAGGGATTCCGTTGGCAGCAGGGTTGCTATATGCTGTTCTGGGTGTACTGCTGAAACCGGAGTGGGCCGGGTTGGCCATGGCGCTTTCTTCGGTTTCGGTGGTCGCCAACGCACTGCTGCTCAAACGAGCCGCAAAGACAATATGAAAGGGGTTTTTACATGCCGGTTACCGCGGTCGTAGGAGCAAATTGGGGAGATGAAGGCAAAGGAAAAATGGTCGATATGCTGGCAGCGGAGACGGATATTATCATCCGTTATCAGGGCGGCAGCAATGCCGGGCATACCATTATCAACGACTACGGACGTTTTGCGCTACATCTGCTGCCAGCAGGCGTTTTCTATCCGCACACCGTCAACATCCTCGGACCGGGTGTGGCGCTAAACGCACAGCGCTTTCTTAGCGAATACGACGAACTGATCGCAAGGGGCGTTCCCGCACCCGACCTTCGGGTGTCGCACCGGGCTCAGCTGGTGATGCCGTATCATATCCTACTCGACGAATGCGAAGAAAAACGCAGAGGGGCGGGCGCTTTCGGTTCGACCAAACAAGGGATCGCCCCTTTTTATGCCGACAAATATCTAAAAGTCGGGGTTCAAGTTGCCGACCTCGGAGATCGGGACCGGCTCAAGACCCAAATCGAGGCGGCGCTGGCCCCCAAAAACGTGCTGTTCGAACATTTGTACGACCAACCCGCGATGCAGCCCGACGAGGTTGTGGAAAGCATCAGGCGGGAGACCGAGCGGCTGCATCCTTTTGTGTCGGATACGGTGGGGTTTCTT
>VGJU01000148.1 GCA_016867335.1 Candidatus Zixiibacteriota bacterium
ATCTTCGACAGTAAGGAGTAGGCGCTCTTGCGGCCGTTCTGCCGCAAGATATTTTGATTGTTTGGAGTTCGCTCGTTTACCCCGCAGCCATTGAGCAGCAATCGAAGCATCTTCACGCTTCTACCTGCGGGGAGTACTTGCTCTTGCAGCAAGCTGCAAGGTATGCACTCGCTGTTCTGTTCATTCCGGATGGATCTTCCGGACAATATGGGTGACTATGGAATCGAGAATGTCTTCGGTCGGCGTAATCATGGTCAAAGTCCTTCAGACGTTCCCATCGGTCGGGACCGGTTCTGTGGTGTCAACGGTCGGGACCCGGTCTCGGTGACGACGACCGACTGTTCGAGATGGATGGACCCGACACCGGGCATGAACAGCGGCGCTTCCACGTTGAGCACCATGTCCGTTTCCAGCGGCAGATCGGACGGCACGTCGATACAGCCGTCCGTTATGCTCAGGTGGTTGTCAGGGACGAGGATGGGGTAGTCGCGCACTTCCAGACCGACGCCATGACCGTGCGGAAACAAGTCTGTCAGACCGTTTTCGGAGACGACTTTCCACATGGCGGCCTGCACGGCGGAAGCATACACGCCGGGGCGTATGGCGGCGATGCCGGCATCCATCGAGCCGCGCAGTACATCGAATCGACGTTTCATCTCCCCGGTCAATGGGCGCATGGCAAAGGTCGTGCCCGTATCCGAAAAACACGAGCGATATATGCAACCCCAATCCACATACTCGATGTGACGATCCTCCAGCACAAAGTCCGGTTCGGTAGCGATGCCCAGACCGTCGTATCCAAAGGCAAAATGGTCCATGGCTGCGTCCATTTCACCAAGCCGGGCGCGAAAATGACGCACGCACGTCTGTATCGAAACACCGGGCCGGGCCAGCGACAGCGCCTCCATACCCGCCTGTTCGCTGATGCGTGCCGCTTCGGTCAGCCGTTCGATTTCTTCGGGCGATTTAACCATGCGGATCATGCGGATCAGGTTAGAGGCGTCGGGAAACCGAGCGTCCGGTAGTGCGTCCTCCAGCGCCTCGCGGTGTATCTGAGGAAGGGTTTCCATCTCGATTCCAAGTCGTCCGTTTTCCAGTCTCCGGTCGCGGAGCGCACCGGCCAGCGCCTCGGTTGCAGAGGCGTAGCGAGGCGGGGTTGCCAGAAGGTCGTAGAAACGTCGCGATCTCTCCGGGATACGGACGGGCGGAAACGAGCGGTCCAGCCCCGGTCGGCCAAAGATACGGATGTCTTCGACCCATGTGTCGATGGCGTTGACGGCCAGCAGACTGCCATTGACGACAAACGCCGGATCGCCCGAAAGAGGAAGCAGGGCATAGCCCTGCGCCAGCAGGGGAGGCGCGCCGGGCGACATCATGTATGCCTTCATCAGCGGGTCGATCCAGCATACATAGTCGGTAAAGTAAGTGATGTTGAGCGGCGAGGTGGCGATCAGCGCATCCAGGCCACAGCGACGCATGTGTGCTCTGGCCCGTTCGAGGTGCAGCAGCATGGGAAAACTCCGCAAGGGCTGATGGACGATGAATAGGACCGTCGCGCTTTTTTCGTCCGGTATAGAGAAGAGGTCGCGCAACGGAAGATACGGCAATATCGCTTATATCGTCGGCCATGCGAACGCTCGGCGTGTGGAGCGCAAAGGGAAAGGCTTGTCAGTGACGACCGGCTGGCAAGCCGGGTATAAAATGACCACCGGGGTATGTCAAAGTCAACCGATTTCACGGAAGTACAGCCTTGTCTGCCGAATGTTTCCGCTTGACGTAACGGATTTCCGCCGGTTTACTTTGGGGCATGAAAAAGATATGTATCGTCGATTACGACGCAGGCAACCAGACTTCGGTAAAACGCGCGTTGGACCATCTCGGCATCGTATCCGTCATTACGGCGGACCCCGACGCTGTACGGCATGCCGAGCTTATTATTTTTCCGGGTGTGGGTCACGCCGGTTCGGCCATGCAGGTTCTCAAGGCGCGCGGGCTGGATGCGGCACTTATCGACGCTTTCCGGCGCGGTACGCCCTTGCTCGGCATCTGTGTAGGCTGTCAGATTCTGCTGTCGCGTTCCGAAGAGAGTGATACGGCGTGTCTGGGTTTCATCGAAGGCGTCTGCCGACGGTTTCGTCCGACGGACCGCGCGCTCAAGGTTCCGCACATGGGGTGGAACGCGGTCGAGGTGGCGCGTCCTCATCCGGTTCTGAAAGACCTTGTTTCCGGTGACGAGGTGTATTTTGTCCACTCTTACTATCCTGCCCCTGCCGACGAGCGCCGCGTTTTTGCCGTGTGCGATTACGGAGGCGATTTTGCCGCCATGATCGGATATCGCAATCTGTTTGCCATGCAGTTTCATGTGGAGAAAAGCGGTCCGGTAGGGCTGAACCTGCTAAAGAATTTTAGCGAATGGGACGGCGTGTATGCTGAGTAAGCGCGTCATCGCCTGTCTGGACGTGCGCGACGGCAAACTGGTCAAAAGCGTTCGTTTTGTCGATACGAAAGAAATCGGCGATCCGGTTACGGCGGCCCGTGCGTACTATGAGGACGGACTGGATGAGTTGGTGTTCTATGACATCACCGCATCGAGCGATCGTCGGAACATCATGATCGATGTGGTGGAGGCCGTAGCTTCACAGGTGTTTATCCCCTTTTCGGTGGGCGGCGGACTCCGGACCGGGGAGGATTGTCGGCGTGTGCTCGAAGCCGGCGCCGAAAAAGTCAATCTCAACACGTCGGCGGTCGCTCGTCCGGAGATTCTTGCCGAAGCGTCGGCGGCTTTTGGCGCGCAGGCCGTGGTGTTGTCGATGGACGTACGCGCTTGCGTGGCAACGACACAGACGCCGTCGGGCTACGAGATCGTCACACACGGCGGCAGAAACCCTACCGGGATAGACGCCGTAGCGTGGGCGCGACGTGGTGAAGCTTTGGGTGCAGGCGAACTGGTCGTCAACTCGATCGATGCGGACGGGACACGCGCCGGGTACGAACTGACGCTTACCCGCATGATCACCGATGCGGTGACGATTCCCGTTATCGCTTCCGGCGGCGCGGGGCTTCCGGAGCATCTCTACGAAGCGCTTACCGTCGGCGGCGCGGACGCGGCTTTGGTGGCCTCTATGCTCCACTATGGCGACTATACCGTGCCGCAACTCAAGACGTTTCTACACGAAAAGAGTGTAAAGGTCAGGATGAGGTGATACTTTCTACTGATTTGAAGACTCCCGCCGTATAGGCTTCGATATCGCTCAGACAAGCGTTACGAAAAGAGGTGGGTCTTACGGAAACCGTTGCGAAGAAGATGGTCATGTAGACCATATCAAACCGCAATATGATTACCCGACTCTCGTTTTTGTTTACGAGAACCTTGCCCACCGTTGCGACAACCCCAATCAATGCGGCAAGCAAAAGCAAAACCAGCTTCTTCCCATCAAGATGTTTGTCGACAATTCGGCATTCCGATGGTTACTAAAAACCCTTGAGCGTTGATCCCGGTTTGGTCGTGAGGATTTCTTTATGTCTCCACTTTCTCCATTGCCTGATCGACCACTATCCTTCCCCGCCCCGGTTCTTTCTCCCGAAGACAGACAGTTCTGGGAAGAAAACGGGTATGTCGTGGTTCACGACGCCGTGCCGCCGGAAAACCTTCAGCCGGTCATCGACGATCTCTGGTGGTTTCTGGGCATGAACCCGGACGATCCGGACGACTGGTATCGAGAGCCGCACAAACCGGGGGGTATGATCGAGATGTATCAGGCGCAGAGCCTCTGGAACAACCGCCAGCATGCCAAGGTGCATCAGGTGTTTTCCGAGATATGGGGTACGGAAAAACTGTGGGTGAGTCTGGATCGGGTAAACATGAAACCGCCCGTACGGACAGACAAGCCGGACTGGGATCATTCCGGCATGATCCACTTCGACATCGATACGACAAAAGCGCCTACGGCAACGTTGCGGGTGCAGGGGGTGTTGTATTTGACCGACACCGCTGAGGATCAGGGTGGATTTCGGTGCGTACCCGGTTTTCACCGACGGTACGACGAGTGGGTCAAAATCCAGCCTGAAGATCGCAACGGCTGGTATCCCGATCTATCAGGCATGGAAGTAAAACCTATCCCCGGAAAGGCCGGCGATCTGATTATCTGGCATACCTTTTTGCCGCACGGAAACGGCCGCAACACCTCCGGCAAGCCACGTCTGGCGCAGTATATTTCCATGTCGCCTGCGGGCTACGACAACGAAGAGGCCCGGCAACAGCGCATCACGTTCTGGAAGGAGCGGCTTGCGCCAAAGGGGTTTGCGGGTGATCCGCGCGGAGTGGAAAAAGACAACCCGCCAGCGCGTCTTACCGATCTGGGCAAAAAACTTCTCGGACTGGAGCCGTGGGCGTGACTGCCGCCGGGATCCCGGATTTCTGGCTTGCGCCGGGGCAGCTTGCCACCGACCGGTTTCGTGTGACCGGAGAGCGCGAACCTCTGCCCGAAGCCCTCGACGACGAGGCCTATCGACTGACGGTGGGTGGGTTGGTCGAGCGTCCGCTCGAACTCACGCTTTCCGAGGTGCGCACCCTTGCGACCTACACGCTGGATACGGACATACACTGTGTCACGGGCTGGTCGTACCGGGCGATGCGTTTTACCGGGTTTCCGCTGGTGCATCTGCTCAACATGGCCAAACCGCTCGATACGGCGCGTTTTGCATGGTTTCTGGCATATTCGCGGCGAAATCACGCCACTTCCCTACCGCTTGAGGTCGCCCGTGCCGAAACGTGGATCGTCACCGAAGCCGACGGACAATCCCTGTCACCCGATCACGGCTATCCCGTACGGACCGTCACCCCATCGCGGTATTTTTACAAAAGCCTCAAGTGGCTGCGGCATATCGAACTGCTGGCGGAAGACCGGCTCGGTTTCTGGGAAGGGGTAAGCCATTATCACAACAACGCCGATCCATGGGCCGGAGACCAACGGTACGCTTCCGGGACCATGACGCCAAAACAGGTGGAACGGCTCAAAAAAGCCGTTTCCTTCGACCGATATCGGGACCGAGTGATCGTCAGCGTCGATCTGTCGGGTTGGCGTCCGGAAACACGGGATTTACAGGGGATGCAATTCAAAAACTGCAACTTCCGAGGCGCGCAACTCCGGGGAGTTGATTTTCGGAGGGGCAACCTGACCAACAGCGACCTGCGCGACGCCGATCTTGCGGGAGCGGACCTGCGCGACGCCGATCTCGAAGGGGCGCGTTTTGCCGGCGCCGACCTCACGGACGCGGATTTTCGGGGCGCGATCCTCAATGCGACGCAATTCTACGAAACCCGGTCCAGTGGCACGATCCACGGCGCGGTAGTCATAGGTATGCGCTGGGATGACGCAATCAATCTGTATCCGGAGCAAGAGACGTTTCTCAAAAGCTCGAAACCGGATCGATCCCCCTGAAACGTCGATTTTGTATTTCCCGTGTCCTGCTTTCTACTTCGTCCCCGCATCTGTCAGCCAGAGCCTTTTCTTTCCTTCATCCACGGAGTGGCGCGGTCCCATGCACGCAACGCTCGGTCGAGTCCCGACAGTACTGTCTCGTCCGAGAGGGTACTTTCGGCAAGGTTATTCAACTGGTACGGATCGTTTTCCAGATCGAAAAACTGCGCTGGGCGCTCGGCAAGTGTACGGCTGTTCGGAAGATACGGAAGATGATACAGATGGGTGAGCGTCCGTATCGCGGGTCCGGCATCGGTTTCCACAAAAGCGGCGAGGTTGGCCGGATCGCTTTGGGGATGCGATGCGGTCAGCAGAGAGCGTCCGTGAAAATGGTCGGGAACCGGAGCGTCGGCAAGGGTAAGCAACATCGGCGCGATGTCGACCAGACTTGCCACTCGGTCCGTATGAAGCGATGGTTTTGGAAACGACGCAGGATAACGCAGCATAAGCGGAACACGGATCGACTCTTCGTTGAGGGTACCCTTCTGCACCAGCCCATGACTGCCGAGATTGTCACCATGATCCGAGGTAAACACAACGACGGTGTTTTCCGCCAGACGGGTCTGGTCGAGCGTTCGAAGCATCTTCCCGAGTGTATCGTCCATCCATGTGATCAGCCCGTAATACTCGGCGATAAGATTTCTGAGCGTATAGCCGTCCGGTAACTGCTCGGTATAGGGAAGATGGTGGTCGTAATAACGGAAGTCCCAGCGGTACACTTTAAAATGATGATCTTGACCCTCCAACCGCCGATCTATGTCCACGTTGGGACGCAAGGATATCTCGTCGGGGCTGTAACGCGTTCGATAGGCTTCGGGTGAATCGGCTACGGGGCAGTGCGGTGGTGAGATATTATAGTAGAGGAAAAAGGGCGTTTCGTCTTTTCTGTGTCTTTGAAGAAAACGCAACACCCGCGCCGACTCGAAATCCACGCTGTAGCCGTCC
This sequence comes from Candidatus Zixiibacteriota bacterium, assembly GCA_016867335.1. Classification (GTDB taxonomy): domain Bacteria; phylum JAAXHH01; class JAAXHH01; order JAAXHH01; family JAAXHH01; genus VGJU01. Next base: position 6,426 of record VGJU01000148.1, read on the forward strand.
GGCGTAAACTCCGGTCCCCCGTTTTCGGTAAACGACTGACTCGTATGACAGTGATGTACCCGTGGGATGACATATTCGTCAAATCCCACGTCGTGTGGCCAGGAATGGAGATGCCATTTTCCTATGGCCGCGGTGTGGTAGCCTGCATCGCGAAGAATTTCGGGAAGTGTGGAGGCTTTTAGATGCGGACGTCCGGCAACCGGGTATTCGGGGAGATGAAAACGCCCTCCTCCCGAAGCATGGGCCACGTTGGAAACGCCACCTGTACCTGTTCGGTTGTACTGACTGGAGAGCAGGACGGACCGCGCGGCCATGCATACCGGAAAGTTGGTTATGGCGGTTTCGAAACGGACGCCCTCTGCAGCCAGGCGGTCCACGTTTGGAGTGCTAACGACCGCATTGCCATAACAACCCGTCTCGAAGGCTCTGAGCTGATCGCAGACGCACAGGATGATGTTGGGATTCTTTTTCAGAGACGTATTTCCTTTTCGAAAAGAGCGCGAAGACGGCGGGCGACCAAGATTTCCTCGCCTTCCGAGAGTTGCATGGTCCGGACCGTATCCCCATCTTATACGATGCTTGGATCGCCATCCTTGAGTCGTTTTTTGACTTCGTCTCGTGACAAAGGGAAGACTTTCTGGTCCCATGTGAGTTCTACATCGGCATAGCCGAAGGTGTTGACCGCATATTCGGCACGGACACCGGGGATGCCCTGCAACTGATCTGACAGCCACTGCGCCTTGCGGCCCCACGCGGCGATCATCGCCGGTTCGTCAAGCGCAATATAACGGTTAAGCGCGGCGATAAGACCCATGATTTCCTCTTTGCCTACTTTCATTCCGCGTCCGATTCCCCCGTTGGGCGCGTTGTGTAGCCGTGCCGCTTCGATCAGGTCTTTGCGTCCGGCGAGAAAGCCGGTCGAGTTGGGGCCCCGGACGGCTTTACCGCCGCTTACAGCCACAAGATCGGCCCCGGCTTTGATAAAGCGGGTGAGATTGGATACCGGCGGCAGGTCGGAGGCCATATCGATCAACACCGGAATCCCTTTGCGGTTGCCGATTTCGATAATCTCTTCGGGCAGCAGGGTTTCGGAGGGACGTGGGGCGCGGCGTTTGACCGGAAACGGCGGACGCACTTCGTTTTGTTTCTCGATAAACGCCAAACCGACCAGCAGAGCGGTTCGGTCGGTGATGGCCTCTTCGAAGGCTTTGCGCGTGTCGGCCTCGACGATTTTCATCCCCACATACCGAAACGCCGGATCGTAGACAAAACGGTGTGCCTTTTGAAACAGACACTCCTGTTTCGGCCATGTGGGAAACGGAAGCGCTTTGATTTTTTCGGGGTCGGTTCCGGTAAGGCTGGCCGCTCCGCCGATCATGAGTGCTGAAAATCCGCCGGAGGTGACGACCGCGTCTTCGGCCCCCATAATCTCGGCAATACGTTTTCCGGCGGCGCGTGTAAGCTCGTGCATGTCTACAAAAAACCGGTTGGCTTCGGTCATCGCCCGTATGACTTCGTCGGGCATACGCGAGCCGCTGAGCCGCGACAGGTGTTCGTGTGCGCCGATATGCGGGCGTACGCCGAGCAGTTGGGTATATACATTGTCGCGCAATGCGGCGGCGATGGCTTCCGGGTCGCTGGAAAGAGGGGTCAACGCTTCCGTCGCTTCGGCAAGACCGGGGGCTAACAGCCCGGCAACACCGGCCAGCGCACCGGCGGTCAGAAATGTACGACGGTCGATCCGGATGTCTGTCACCGTTTGTTCCGTGTTTTCATCCCTGTTCTCGTCGTTTTCCATGACATGACTCCCGATTACTGACTTTCCATAATTTGTCTTTGCCCGGAAGAGCGGATCGAACAAGGTTAAGGATTCGCTCCCAAGAAAAACGTTTTTTAGCTCTCTATTATTGAAGAATCCTGAAAAGGGGGCATGTCAAGGTACCGAGCCATGCCCCAGAACCTGTCGGGATACGCTGAAAATCTTATTGGCAACTTCATGCTTCATAAAATAACCGTAACACCTCGGCAACGCCAATACAATAACAAGCTTTTTGATAAGCGAGGCGGCTGTATCGCCTTCGAGTTTCGAGATTTATACATTCGGGCGGGCTGTAATAAGGGCAAGAGGGTCCTACTTGGTCTTACTTGACCAGCGTCATCCGGCGTGTTTTGGCATGACCACCGCTGACGAGTCGGTACAGATACACCCCGCTTGCTACCGGCTCACCCCGTCCGTTGCGGCCATCCCATACCGTCCGGTAACGCCCCGCCTCCTGTCTTTCATCTACCAGCCGGACGATTTCCTGTCCCAACAGATTGTATACGGCAAGCGTGACATGCGCGGAGCGCGCTATGGCATAGGCAATTTCGGTAGATGGGTTAAACGGATTGGGGACGTTGTCTCCGAGCGAAAATCTATCGGGCACACCGACGGAGGCAAAATAAACGGGCGCGGCAATCTCTACCGGAATCTGTCGGCCTTGGGGATCCACCAGCGCAACCTCTGCAAGAACCGGCAACCGTTCCGTCTTTGCCGTCATGGGGATGGAAAACAGTTTTCCGACGCCGGAGAGCGCTACGCCGCTTGCCGACAGACTCACTCCGGCAATATGTATTTGCCGGTCTTCTGCCCCATAATCGACCACGAAATCACGCAGGATGTCGGTCGTCTGCGGCGCGGCGACCGGTAAATCAGCCGGGGCGAAAACCATCCGTGTCTCCATTCCACTGAACGTGGCTTGTCCCTCGACAAAGAGCGCCGCTTCGGTTGCGCCGTTGATTTCGTTTTGCTCAAGACAGAGATAAGCCCGCATCGGCGCGACGACCGACAGCTTGCCGGGGGGCGTATCTTCCACGGGTATGCGTAGAATCAAATGGACGATCCGTCTCACATCCCCAAGGTCGACCCGACCGTCCCGATTGGCGTCGGCGAGGACAAACCCGATGGAAGAGGGCTCCGGGGGAGCGCTCGCTATACGCTTTACCAACAGGATGACATCTCGGATGCTGAATTGCCCGTCGAGGTTGACATCCCCGCGTTTGCCGATCCGCACCATCCCCGAAGTCGGCGTTCGGTCGATTTTCGTGCCGTCTGCATCCCAAACGGAAAAATGCTCGTCATGGGCTATCCGGACGACGGTTTCCACACCTCTTACCGGCGCAACGGCAATCAGACGGATACGCCCCAGCATACGGGTCTCACCGGCGGAAAGCACCCACCCGTTTGTCCGTATCGAAACATCAAGGGTATCTGCGGATGCGGCCGGGGTCGTTAGGAA
>VGJU01000149.1 GCA_016867335.1 Candidatus Zixiibacteriota bacterium
TGCGACCCGAGTCACATCAGCAGAGTTGCGCCGTCCTGTTTAGCAACAAACGAGCGTATCGCGTGGAGGGCGATCCTGCTGTGAAATCAAGGCAACATAGGCTTTGAACACCCCTATCCTCCCGGCGCAAGACTCCGCGCGGTCAAGAACTCGGCGATGGCGGCGGCGGCGGCGTGCGCGCCTTCCGCGTTCCAGTGACCGTCCCACCGGTAATATAAATCCTGTCCCCTGCCCGTAGCCTCAAACGGTGGCTGAAGATCGAGCACCGGGATACCCGCCATCTCTCCAAAGGCCAGCAGCCGGCGTCTGGGTTTGGTCAAGTCCAGCCGGTGTTGTTTTATCCAAGCGTCATACCGTCCGTCTTCACCTACCTGCGCCTTGTTGGGCACAACCACGATTACCATGCGTATCCCACGTTCGGCTAACAGGTCGCGCATCCGCAGATACAGCCTTTCCGTCAGCGCCCATCCCGCCTCCACCTCGCTCGAAGGAGGATCGCTCATCACGGCCATATCGTCGAAAGCGGTGATAGGGGTAAGCCCAAGGACGGATTTAAGGATAGCGATACGCGCCCTGAGCAGGTGATATACGTGGCTGTGTGCGCTCAGAAACGCCTTGCCTTCGGCCAGCAGTGCAGGCGGCATACCGACAGGCAATCCGGGCATGGCAAGGCGATGCAAGGGGATATCCTGCCCCGGTCCCGGCATCGTCATCTTTTCGAAACGAGTGGTTCCCATCCCAAACGCGGCGATCAGCGAATCCTGACCCGAATCGATCAGAAATTTTTCGAACGAGATATTGTCTCGCACGTCGTTTGAGAAAAACTGTACGACCACCAGATCGGGTTGCACAGCCAACCCGACGAGGTGGATAAAGATCAACTCCTGATACGTGCCATACCCGCCGACACCCGCATTGACGACCTCGAAGACCATCGAATCGCCTTCTGCGCGTCGGTTGAGCAACTCCTCCAGAACAGCGGGATAGGTCTGTTCCAACGGCGCTTCGGCGCCGAGGGTAAAGGAGTCCCCCAGACACAGTACCCGGAATACGCCCGCAGGTTTGCTCAACGGGCGTGCTTGACCCCGAAACCCGTGTGCGTTGATCGTGATCTGGTGGTCGAATTCCGTCGTCCGATAGCGTCCCACAGCGCCGGGGTTGGGCAGATACCGCAACTGGGGATGCCCCGCGTATATCCCGTCCGGCATAATGGGTATCTGCGGCGCAAACACCCGCAACCCCGCCTCCAGTCCCAACGCCAGCAGAAGCAGCGCAAGCAGGGTAACGACCAAATTCAAAACGATGGTTCGCATTTCGTGGTTATACGCCCTTGAGATGTTCCGGATTTAACCCTTCGAGTTCCGGAATTATAAACCGTCCGTCCCGCCGTATGATCTTGTCGTCGAAGGCAAGGGTTCCGCCCCCGTATTCGGGCGTCTGAACCATTACCATGTCCCAGTGGACCGCGGAGCGATTGCCGTTGTCCGCTTCTTCGTATGCCTGACCGGGGGTAAAGTGAAAGGACCCCGCGATTTTCTCGTCAAAAAGAATATCGAGCATAGGTGTTGTGATGTACGGATTGAACGCGATAGAAAACTCGCCGATATACCGCGCGCCTTCATCCGTATCGAGAATCGTGTTGAGTTTTTCCGTCCGGTTTGCTGTGGCTTCTACGATTTTTCCTTGCTCGAACCGAAGCCGGATGTCGGTAAATGTCGTTCCATGGTAGAGTGTCGGTGTATTGAACTGTATCACGCCTTCGACCGAATCTCGCACCGGTGCGGTGAAGCACTCTCCGTCGGGTATGTTGGACTCGCCCGAACAGCCGACAGCAGGGATGTTTGTTATGTTAAACCGAAGGTCTGTGCCCGGTCCGGCGATATGGACTTGGTTGGTCCGTTCCATGAGCGTTTTGAGCGGTATCATAGCCTGTTCCATACGGCCATAGTCAAGCGTACATACGTCAAAAAAAAATGTTTCGAACGCTTCCGTACTCATACCTGCCTGTTGCGCCATCGAGGGCAACGGCCAACGTAGCACCACCCATCGGGTCTGAGGCACGCGAATATCGAAATGCACGGGTTTGAGCCAGTGTTTTTGATACAGTCGCATAGCCTCGTCCGGCACATCCGACATTTCCATGATGTTGTGGTTTCCGCGCAGGGCGATATACGCTTGGACTTTTTTCATCCGAAAGGCTTCGTATTCGCCCACGATCTGCATCAGCCCTTCGTCTCCGGCGCAGATGATCTCCCGGAGGAGACGCTGGTGTTTGACCGTGATCATCGGCGATCCGCCGGCATGTCGTACGGTACGCATCAGGGCGACGACCATATCGTCCGGAATGTCGAACGCTTCGATCAGCACGCGGTCTCCGGGTTGTATGCGTGTGGAATGATGGACCAGCGTCTGGGCGAGACGGTCGTAGCGTGGATCGGGCATATAGGCTCTCCTTATGGTTGCAGGGAGGTCTCCGGGTGATTTTTATGGATTACAGTTTGACGACATTTTCAACAAACAGCAGCACGGCGATGGCGAGGATCATGAGGGCAAAGATACGCATGAGACGTTCGCGGGGTAGTCGGGTACACCACCATTCACCGACCTGAACGCCTGCCACCCCGCCCGCGATAAACAACCCGGCGGTCGCATAGTCGATGGACCGCCCCTGTACCGCGTAGCTGGCAATGCCGGTAAGACCGTGGACAGCGATGACACACAACGAGGTGGCGGCGGCGCGGTGCATATCGAGCTTGGCAAAAAAGATAAGCGCCGGAACGATGAGAAATCCGCCACCGACGCCAAAGAAGCCGGAAGTAAAACCGGTTCCCAAACCCGCTAACAGAAGATGGGGAAGTCGGGGTGGCGTTTCTGGGTTCGAGGGTGCGCGTCTGCCCTTGTAACTCCGCCGCCACATGTTGACCGCGATGTAGACCATCAGACCGGCAAACAGCACCATCAAGACCGGTCCTTTGACTTCGGCGTTTAGCCATGTTCCCGCATAGTTTCCACATACCGCGCTGGCGGCGAAAAGACCTCCGACGCGCAGATCGGCTTGATGTCGATAGATGCGCGAGATCGCGCCGATAAGCGAGGTGACGCCGACTGCGGCCAACGAGGTGCCAAGCGCTAAGTGGATTTCTAGCCCGACGACGTAGATGAGAAGGGGAACGGCAAAAATCGAACCGCCGCCGCCGGTAAGTCCCAGCGCAAACCCCACGACGACGCCGGAGAGGATGGAGACGGGTTCGAGCATCGAGGTTCAGGCAACGACCACAGCCTGTCTTGCCGCTTCCCACGCGGCAAGACCGCCGACAAGGTCCATGACCCGTTCGAAACCGTGTCGGCGCAAAAGACTCGCGGCAACGGCTGACCGGTATCCGCCCGCGCAGTGGACGACGATCGCCCGATCACGCGGAATCTCGGTTAGCCGCTCCTCTAAATGGTTGAGCGGGACGTGCAAACTTCCTTCGATTTTTTTCTGTTGTCGTTCTTTTGCAGAGCGCACATCGAGGATCAGCGGTGGATCGGGCAGGGCCAGGTATTCGTCGAGTGTCGCCGCCGTAATACGCTCGGGGCGATGTACAAGTTCGGGATGCGCGGACAACGTCTGCATCCCGCCCTCCAAATACCCGGCGATATGGTCGAACCCAATGCGGCCCAACCGCATGGCGGACTCTTCCTCCGCGCCCGGCTCTGCGATCAGCACGATCGGTCTTTTGCGGTCGAGTAGCGAGCCCGCCCAACTGGCATACTGCCCGCCTAACCCGATGTTGATACTGCCCGCCAAGGGCGCCCCTTCAAAGTCGGTCCCATCTCGTGTATCCAGCATTTTCGCGCCGGACGCGGCATGCACAAGCGCTTCGGAAAGCGACAGCGGTTTGAGCAGGTCATGAAGCACATGGTCCAGCGTCTCGTGTTCACGGGCATTAAAGTCGGCGTCATAGCTGAAATAGGTGGGCGATTCGGGTTGATCCGCCGTAACCATGGCGATAAACGCCGCGCGATCCATGGGTTGAAGGGCATAGTTGTGCTGCCGTTGCGCGCCCATGGTTGAAACCGTATCCTTGCTGAGATTTTTTCCGCAAAGCGACCCCGCTCCGTGCGCGGGATAGATCAGCGTATCGTCCGACAGAGCGTCCGACAGCTTGCGGAGCGAGTCGTAGAGCAGGTTGGCAAGCGTTTCCGCGGACCAGCCTATCAATGCGCCAAGATCGGGACGGCCTACGTCGCCTATAAACAGGGTATCGCCCGTCAGCGCCGCATAGGGCGTCTGCGGGTCCACCGCCAAATCATAGACGAGAAGACAAACCGACTCCGGGGTGTGTCCAGGGGTTTCGAGAAATTTCAGCCGGATCCGGCCGAAGGAGAGCGTCTGCGCGTCTTGCATCGGCTCGAAGAAAAATTCCGCTCTGGCTCGGCTTCCCAAATGAACCACCGCGCCGACTCGGTTGCGCACTTCGAGATGTCCGGCGACGAAATCGGCGTGAAAATGTGTCAGAAACACATGTCTGATACGAAGACCCAGCGTTTCGGCATCGGAGAGATACTGGTCGATTTCTCGCTGGGGATCGACGATCGCGGCGGTCTGTGTCTCTTCATCACCGATCAGATACGAAGCGTGCGCCAGACAGCCGAGATAATACTGTTTCAAAATCATTGCCCGTCTCCTTAGGAGTCTTTCAAGGTTCCGCGATATACATCGAGAGCGTGGAGGTCATGACCTGATCGCCCCGGTAGGCGCGATAACCGATCCGGTTGGGTTCGAGCGCGTCACCCTTGAGATAGGGTTTCCAGATTTGCGCCCTTGCCCGGTGCCACAAAAAAACGCCGCCCGCATCGTCTACCAGCATCTGTTCGGCTTGGCGGTACAGCGCGATTCGGCGTTCCGGTTCCTTGACCTCGGCCCCGGCCTTGCGCATCAGAGCATCAAACCCGGTGTTGTTCCAGTTATGCCGCCCGTCGCTCATCCACAATCCTAACATGTTGCTCGGATCCACAAAGTCGAATTCGTAAGGAACCATGCCGAGCAGCGTAGTGTGCTGGTTTAGTCCGTCCATAAACACCTTGGCTTCCATGTTTCGCACTTCCACGTTGATGTCGAGGTTGCGCCGGAGTAGCGCTTGTACCCCTTCTGCGGCATCCCGGTGCATGAGAATTTCGCTACGCAACCATATTTCGACGGTAGGAAACCCGCGACCTTCGGGGTATCCGGCTTCCGCAAGCAGTTGGCGCGCGCGCTCCGGGTTATACCGATGGGCTTCCCGAAACGTTTCCCCCTGATGGGCCGGAAAAGCGGGCGGGAGCATGCTGTACGCCGGCACGGCAAACCCTTTGAGCGCAGAACGACACAACGCATCCCGGTCTATCGCCAAGCTAAAGGCCATGCGTACGCGCCGATCGTTAAAAGGTGGCTTATGTGTGTTGAAAAACAGATACTGCGTCCAGAAATTTGGCCAGGTATACACTTGGTTTTTGAGGATGGGATCGGACAGCAACCGCGCCTGTTCGGCTTGGGTTTCGATGTCAGCAAAGTCGATCTCATCCGACTCGTAAGCGGGTAGACGTTGTGGCGGGGTGGTGGCGTTGAATATCTTGTAGACCACCAGTTCCAGAAACGGCTTGTCCGGCCCGCGATACATCGGGTTGGGTTTGAGCACCATCTCCTTACCTTTTATCCATCTTTCCATGATAAAGGGGCCGGAGGAGATCGACGTTTCGATGCGGGTGGACCAGGCGTCGCCGTGTTTTCTGACGATATGTTCGGGTGATACCCACGAATAGGTAAGCAAAAGCGGCAGATAGGGGGTCGGGGTTTCGGTGGAGACTTCGAGCGTCAGGTCGTCGGGCGCGCGGACACCGAGCGAGTCTACAGGCAATTTTCGGGCAACGACCGCGGCCCAGTTTTTGATGGGGTGATAATACCATTCGAAGTCGTAGGCATTGTCCGGGTCTGCACCGCGTTTGAGCGAAAACACATAGTCACGGGCGGTAAGCGGACGACCGTCGCTCCATTGGAGTTCGGGCCGCAGACGGAATGTCCACGTCAGAGCGTCTTCGGAGACCGACCAGCTTTCGGCGGCGCCCCCGCGCAGTTCGAAGTCGTGGTTGGTGCGCGTCAGCGGTTCGCCGACCAGATATTTGGCCGCCGCCCCCTTGTAGATGGTCCGAAACCATTCGTTGTACGGCTGGTCGACGACAAATTGACGAAAAATCTGGCGTTCGGGCGGCGCGGCATCCGGTGGCAGGGGCACGCCGACCGAGTTGAGATGCCCGGTGTTGGGTCCGCTGTGCTGAAAGACGGAAGACAGGGCGTACGAGGTAAAAACGACGATAGCGAGGAGAATGGGGAACACATAGTGCACGGCCGGTTTTTGGTATTTCATCTTTTACCCTTCAAACTTCACGCTTCAAATTTCTTTTTACTCGTTCATCTTGGGATCCAGCGCATCGCGCAGTCCGTCGCCGACCAGCGAAAAACCCAGCATGGTGATGGCGATCATAAACACGGGAAACAGGGCCAGATGCCAATAATAGATGACGTTGGGCAGATGACTACTGACCATCTGTCCCCAACTTGGCGTCGGTGGGTTGATCCCCAATCCGAGAAAACTCAGCCCGGCTTCGGCAAAAATAGCCGCCGGAATCCCCATGGCCAGCCCTACGATAATCGGACTGATCGCATTCGGAAGCAGATGACGGACGATGATATGCGTGTGAGATGCGCCAATCGAACGCGCGGCGCGGACAAAGTCGGATTCGCGTAGCGACAGAAACTGCGCCCGTACCAAACGGCATACCCCCACCCAACCCGTGACCCCGATGGCGATCAGCACGTTGCTAAACCCGCTGCCCAGCCAAGCCATGATCAGGATGGCAAACAGCAGACCGGGAAACACGGACATCACATCGACCAGCCGCATGACGAAAAAGTCGGCTCGGCCACCCCTGTACCCGGCGATGGCCCCCAGCGGTACGCCGATAAAAAGCGAGAGCATCTGCGCCACCAGTCCCACGATAAGCGAAATACGCGCTCCGTAGAGAATCCGGCTGAAATAGTCACGCCCGATGCTGTCGGTTCCCATCGGGTGTTTCCACGAAGGAAACTTCCATGCGTCGTCGAAATTGGCTTCGGAGTAGTGGTACGGGGTCATCCAAGGCGCAAAGATGGCCATCACGATCAGTATCGAGATGATAACCGCTGCGACAAGAGACAATTTATTTTTGATAAATCGTCTCCGCGCATCGCGCCAGAGTCCACCCTGTCCTGTGGTTATGTTCATCGAAGATTTCTTTTCCTAGCGTGCTTCCCTGTCGTAACGAACACGCGGATCCACGAGGGCGTAGAGGATATCGGTGATGAGATAGGTGATACCGATGAGAACGGCTACCAGCAAGGTCAGCGCCATGATCATCGGGTAATCGCGTTCGAAGATGCTGGTTACAAAAAACTGTCCGAGACCGGGTATGCGGAATATGCCTTCCACAAACAGCGAACCGGTAAGCACGCCCGGCAGCATCGGTCCCATGACGGTAAGGAGCGGAATCATGGAGTTTTTGAGGACATGAACGGTAAGAATCCGGGGTTCTTTCAATCCTTTGGCGCGTGCAGTGCGTACATAATCGGTGCGCAGATTTTCCAGCACGCTCGACCGGGTGTAGCGCGCCACAATGGCCATGGGGCCGAGGGCGTAGACGGCCACCGGCATGATCCACGTTTCCGGACCGCCCCAACCGCCGGTAGGAAGCCATCGCCAGATCGTGGCAAAAATGACGATAAACAAAATGGAAATCGCAAAACTCGGCACGGTGATGCCAAGTGTGGACACCATCGTGGTTCCGTAATCGACCCATGTGTTTTGTTTTACGGCGGAGATCACGCCCAGCAGGATGCCGATTGAAAAGGCAAGGGCAAGTCCCATGCCGCCAAGTTGCATGCTGATCGGCCAAGTGCGGGCGATCAGGGCGGTCACGGTTTCGCCCGGACTTTGAAACGGAATCCCGAAATCCAGGTGAAACGCATTCCACATGTACCGTGCGTACTGTTCGTAGAGCGGTCGGTCCAGCCCGTACTTGCGAAGAATGTTGGCTTTGGCTTCCGCCGAAAGCGGCATCTTTTCTTCGTCGAAAGGACCGCCCGGCACGGCATGCATCAGGCTGAATGTGATGATGGATACGATAAAGAGTACCCCGACAAGGCCGAGAATGCGGGATACGATAAAACGGAGCATAAGCTGTTCCGGTCAGGTGGGAAGAATCCGCCACGCAAGCCCAACAGGCTAATACCTGCCCCGTTCCGTGTAAGCGGTTTGCAGCAGGGATTGCGAGGGTTCTCCAAAAGGTGTTTTGAGAAACTCGCCTACTTCCGCGTCGTCGTCGATGACCAGAATACGCGCTTTTTCGGAAAGAGACAGTATTGGAAGGATGGATGAGTGATCCTCTTGCTGTTCCAAACCGCCCACCTGTAGCGATGCGTGAATGCGCCCTTTGAGTGTACCCCGTGTAGCTCCACAGTGTAGCCGGACTGCCCAACCCTGTCAAGCTATTTGTTTTGGGCGCAATGTCCTGTTCCCGACCCTCCGCTTGACATCGCCGAACCAAGATTTATCTTGTCGAAACCCGTTTTCAAACGCCATTTTTACATATTCCATACCCGCTTTTCAGGGAGAGATTGCTTGAAAATTACCCGTGTCGATGCACTTGTCCTTCGTCTTCCGGAGGTGACCGCCGCGTGCGACGGAACCCAGGATACCTGTCTTGTCAAAATCGAAACCGACACCGGGTTGACGGGATGGGGGGAAGTGGATTCATGCCCGACGGTCGTCAAAGCCATCGTGGACGCGCCGCTTTCGCACCAGATTTGCAACGGGCTGGCCAACGCGCTTGCCGGGGCCGACCCGCTTGCCATCGAAGTCTGTATGACCCGGATGATGAACGCCGCCAATTACTATGGCCGGACCGGCGTGGGCCTACATGCGATGGCCGGGATAAACCTTGCGCTGTGGGATATCGCTGGTAAGGCATACGGACAACCCGTCTATCGTCTTTTAGGCGGTCCCTACCACCGCAAGTTCAGAGCGTATGCGTCCGTTCTGTTTGGAGATACCCCTGCGCTGACCTACGAAATCGGACGTCGGCTTGCCGACAGAGGGTTTACCGCCGTCAAATTCGGATGGGGGCCGATGGGCCAAAACGAGGAGCAGGATATCGCCCTTGTCCGCGAAGCGCAGCGCGGGGTCGGGGATACGGTGGATGTGCTGATCGATGCCGGTCAAGTGTGGGACTGGAAAACCGCGCTTGCCCGCGCCAATGGGTTTGCCGAGTTTTCTCCGTTCTGGCTCGAAGAACCGCTTCAACCCGACGATGTCGAAGGCTATGCGCAACTTACCGCAAATAGCCCCATCCCCATCGCCACGGGAGAGGCGGAAGCCCGGTTGGAGGATTTCGAGCGTCTGGTCGTCGATGGCGGTCTGGATTGGGTGCAACCCGATCCGGGGCGCTGTGGTCTGTCCACCATGGTGGAAGTGGGGCGCATGGCGTATCGTCACCACCGGCAGGTCGTCAACCACAGTTTTAAAAGCGGGATCACCATCGCCGCGTCGCTACACGCCCTGGCCGCCCTGCCCAACGCCTCCATCTTCGAGTTTTGCATGTCCGACTCGCCGCTTCGGCACAAG
>VGJU01000150.1 GCA_016867335.1 Candidatus Zixiibacteriota bacterium
AAAGGCTCCCCATGTCCCATATCTCCGCTTTACACTGCTACCCCGTCAAATCCTGCACGGGTCACGCCCTACAGCGCGCCGAACTCACCCCACGGGGCATACGTTACGACCGCGAATGGATGGTGGTGGATGCAGAAGGCGTGTTTATCTCACAACGCACCTATCCGGCTATCTCACAGATCCTCCCGGCGGTTGAAAACGGACGTATGACGCTCTCCGCACCCGGCATGCCCGATCTTGCCATCGACACGCCGGATAAAGGGGATATCCGACGGGTGGTGGTGTGGAACGACGTCTGTGAAGCGATAGACCAAGGGGAAGAAGCGGCACGATGGCTCGGCGATTATCTCGAAACCACCGTCCGGCTGGTGCGTATGTCCCGTTCCTTTGCTCGTATCGTGGACCAGACCTATGCGCCAAGGGCTACCGATCAGGTGGGGTTTGCCGACGGATATCCCATGCTGCTGATCTCCGAGGCATCGCTTGCCGACCTCAACACCCGTCTGTCCACGCCTATTCCCATGAACCGGTTCCGGCCCAACCTCGTGGTAACCGGATGCGCGCCATACGCCGAAGACGACTGGGGCAACATCCGGATAGGCGGGCTGATGCTGGAGATCGTCAAACCGTGCGGACGATGCGCCACGACGACCGTGGATCAGGCGACAGGCATAAAAGACCCCGACCAAGAACCGTTGCGTACGCTATCCACGTATCGTCGGTGGAAAAACTTGGCGATTTTCGGACAAAACGTGACCTGCGCGGAAACGGGTGTCCTTTCGGTAGGTGACATAGTGGAAACGGGATAACCCGACGATGCCCCTGTGCTGAATATCCCGCATTTTTCATCCTTCATACTTCCTCCTTCCTCCTTCGGGAATGCCGGGGTGCAGCGCTGAAGCCCGTTCAACTCGCCATACGTATCGCGCCCATGTTTGTCATCCCTTGGGTGCGCTCTACCCTCGGCGTGGTTCTGCCGGGGATGATCGCCGCTTTCGACCTGTCGATCCGAGAGGCAGGACTGGCATCGGTTGCCCTCGAGACAGGGAGTGTGACTACGATGTTGGCCCTGAGTCTGTTTATCGACCGAATCGGACCGTCACGGGTCGTGGCCTGGGGGTTGCCGATCATCGGCGTTGCATTGGCCGTCGCCGCTTTTGCGTCTTCGTACGCCTGGCTGCTCGGAGCGCTTGTCCTTCACGGCGTCGGCGTGGCGCTCACCTCAAGCGGCGTCAACGCCGGCATCGCCGATACGGGAGCGCGACGACCCGTATATCTTGGCATTTTGCACGCGGGTTTTAGCCTGTTTTCCATCGTTACCCCGCTCATCGCAGGTGTCGTGCTGGTTTACGGCACATGGAACGGGTATTATCTGATGGTCGCCGGGTTGGTTTTTTGCGTGGCAATCGCCTACCGGGTGCTTGCGCCACCGTCGGTTTTGCCGGCAACCGCCGGGGCCGTTGTACGGTTTGGCAATACAGGGCCCGTTCTTCGGCGTATAGGGGGCATTTGTCTGGGAACCGCCGTCATGGCAGGCATACAAGGTGTGTTGATTACGTGGAGCTATCTCTACATGGCCGAGCGCTATGCCACCGGTCATGGACTGGCTACGCTGGCCCCGTCGGCAGTATGGGTTGGTGTTTTGGCGGGCCGGACCGCCATGATCTGGATGAGCAAACATTTTTCGGTGCGGGCGATGCTCTTGCAAGGCGCGGTGCTCGCCATCGCCGCAGTGGCCGTCGAATGCGTGTTTCCCTCACCGGGAACCGCGTTTGCCATGATGGTATTTGGCGGGATAGGTGTCAGCGGCGCGTATCAGCTGGGTACGGCCTGGGCGGCGGAACGGCTTCCGGACCGGATCGGCGCGGCCAGCACGTTTGTCATGGCCTCCGGCGCGCTCGGCATCGGTGCGTGGCCGTGGCTCGCAGGTGCGGTCATCGAGACGGCCTCGTTTGCCGCGATGCCATACGTGATGTTAGGCGGTCTGGTCTTGACGGTCGCCTTGTTCGGTTGGGTAAAAAAATCATCGTAGGGGCGACGCGTACATCGCCCCCCGATGTGTCGCCGGCTACACACCGGCGGCACACCGACCGACCGTATATCCATCCCGATCTGATTATTTCAACAGCGTCATCCGCTTCGTCTCGGTGAAGTCCCCTGCTGTCAAACGGGACAGATACACGCCGCTCGCCACCCCGTGCCCTGCGGTGTTGTGTCCATTCCAAACGACGGTGTACCGCCCCGCCGTCTTTACCTCGTTTACCAGCGTCACGACTTCCTGACCCCGCACGTTGTAGATCGTCAGCCGGACCCGCGTCTGTTGCGGCACGTCGTAGGCGATCTGCGTGGACGGGTTGAACGGGTTGGGACGCGCGCCCTTGAGACCAAAAGACACCGGAATACCCGACACCCGTGCCGACCCCGCATCGACCGTCGCCGGCAACTGTGTCGCAAACCGGTTGACCACCGTCACGCTCGAAAGCGTCACCGATAAATATGATGCGTGTCACATTCCGAAAGATTTTTTAGAAAAAACTCCTACTTACCTACTCCAGCAGCCGCACCAGCAGATCACCCATGGTGATCAGGTCGAGCGCGTTATGGTCGAGGATAGGCTTGATCAGCCCCGCGTTTTGGGTCTGCACAAACAGCCGATAGGTTTCGGGGATATCCCTGCCGGGAATGTCACCGTTTCGGTTTCGTCCGCACACCCATCTTTCGAGGGTCTGGAGCCGGCAGTCGGGTAGTTTTTTTCGCCAGCGGCGACGGGAAAGACCCAAGAGGTCCAAGTGCTTTGTGGGAAACCGGCAGCGAATCGCACTGGCAAAATAGCGATCCCGGATATAGGGCATATCGAACGTCTTGCCGTTAAAGGTAATCAAACAGTCGTACCGGTCCAGCCGTTCGGCCAGATGATACAGGACCGCTGCCTCTTCCGAGTAGTCGCGCGCCAAAAGCTGGCTTACCCGGAGACGGTCGTCTTCTACGTACATAAGCCCGATCAGAAACAGCGGCACGGACGTAAACCCCGTCGTTTCGATGTCTACGTACAAAAGGCGTTCGGGAGCGACAGCGCATAAGGGCCGATAATCGGGTAGCGGTAGTTCCAGGTGGTCGGCAGCGCCGGGGCAAAGCCGCAGGTGATGACGCACGATCCCATCCGCGTTTGGATGAAGCGTTTCGGATGATGGCTCTATCAGGTAGAACACACCTTCGGGTGTCTCTACGGGGTGTCCTCCACAGAGCGCTTCGAGGGTGGCGGGCGGTGGCACGCGGGCATGGCGTGTTTCCAGCGCGATAGCCGCCTGTGTCAGTCGTTGCCGCAACGCCGGGCTGTCAGGAGCGCCATATCCGGGGGTGGACGGCGGGCCGCCGCTCATCGCCGTCAGACGTTTGCGAAGTTCGTCGGAAAGCATATCATATCCTTTCCCGTGCGGAAACCAAACCCTCCACCTCGGTTTTGAACTGCTGTCCTCGGTCTTCGAAATTGACAAACATGTCGTAGCTCGCGCATCCCGGCGAAAGCACCACCGTGTCACCGGGGCAGGCAAGCTGTTGTGAACGGCGCACCGCTTCTTTTAGCGTCGCCGCGTGGGCGACGACGGGCAGCGGACCGCCGGATGCCGCCAGCGCCTTTTCGATGGTTTCCGCCGCCACACCGATCAGCACGACGGCGCGTGCGCGCCGCATCGCCTCGGCAGCCATCGCGTCAAAAGGCATTCCCTTGTCGTACCCACCCGCTATCAGCACCACCGGGTCGTCAAACGCTCGTAGCGCCGTCACGGCGGACTCAGGTGTCGTGCTCGCCGAATCGTTGTAATACCGGACACCGTCGAGTTCGCGGACCCGTTCGAGTCGGTGTACGACACCTCGAAACTCGGCAAGGACGGGCGCAAGCGCCGCAGGTTCGATGCCGCACGCGCAAGCGCCGGCAACCGCGGCCAGCGTGTTGGCCAGGTTGTGCCGCCCCGGAATCCGAATCGTATCGACCGGACAGATCGAATGTTCGCGCATCCCGTCGCGGAATACGATGGCCCCGTTGTAGACGGCCGCGCCTTCCCGGATTTGCGCATCCAAGCCAAACCACAGGACACGCCCGGCGCTATCGTCCGCCCAGCGGCGCAGTTCGGGATCGTCCGCATTGAGTACCGCCGTATCGGCGGCGGTCTGAAACCGTACGATCTGTCTTTTGGCCTCCGTATACGCCTCGTACGTCCCATGCCAATCCAGGTGGTTGGGCGAAAGATTGGTAACCACGGCTACATGCGGACTGCGCCCGATCCAGGCAAGACGGTGAAGTTGAAAACTCGACAGTTCGAGAACAACGGTCGTGTCGGGTGAAATAGCGTCAATTTCGTCGAGAAGCGAATGCCCGATGTTGCCGCCGACGACCGAGCGGGCGTCCCGCGCCCGACAGAACGCGGCTATCAGGCTGGTGGTCGTGGTCTTTCCGTTGCTGCCCGTCACCCCGACGATAGGCGCGGGGCAACGATCGAAGAAAATGTTCATTTCGGTGGTCACGGGGATGCCGTGCGCGAGCGCCAGCCGAAAATACGGACTGTCGTCCTGCACCGCCGGTCCGACGACCAAAAGGTCTGCCGCCAGCATGTCCCCTTCTCGGTGTTCGCCGAGTACGAACCGGATGGGAAGACCGGCGAGCGCGTCTATGGAAGGCTGTAGTTTTTCCGCCGGTTTGCGATCGGTAACGGTGACCTGCGCACCGTGACGAGCAAAAAACCGCGCCGTAGCGACACCGCCGGAAAATAGTCCCAAACCCAGGACCGTGACGCGAAGCCCGGTGTAGGAGGAAAACGAAAATCTAACAGGCTCAATCTGTTGTCGAGGAATATCCGGGGGCTTGGATTCCGGATTATTTATTGACATCGCTATCCAGCATCCGTATAATGACTTGGTTAAAAAACTTAGATAGGCGGGCTGGAAAATATATCATCAAACCGCTGTCAAGACTTGTCAAACAGCCATATCTCAATATTTCGGGACGACAGCGTATCCGCCCGCCAAGATAACACGCCCGGTCAAGGGCTGCAAGCCATCTTTTATCACCTTGAACGCAGCATGCCTGACGACCTACAAGGAGGTAATAATGAGTCGCAGCAGAGGCTTGGTATTTGCGCTAGTGGGCGGCGGTTTTCTCATCTGGACGGCCATGGGGTTCTGGGCCAACGTCTTTGTCGAACTGCTCTGGTTCGACCAACTTGGCTACGCCGAGGTTTTCTGGACCACCATCAAAGCCAAGATAGGCATCGGTCTGGTTTTTGGCGCGATGGCCTTTTTGCTTATAGGACTCAACCTGTATCTGGCTCGGTATTATGCTTCCCGTCTTACCGAGTTACATCTGTTTAACGAAGAGATGTCGGAATTCGAACAACTGTTTTCCGGGTCGCGGATGTTAGATCTCATCACGCTGGCCGTCGTGGCGATTTTGTCGGTCATTCTGGGGTTGATCGGTCTCGCCGACTGGGAGCGGGTGTTGCGGTACTGGAACCAAGAGCCTTTTGGTGCCGTGGATCCGGTTTTTGGCTATGACATTGGCTTTTTCGTGTTTTCCGTCCCCTTCTGGGGGTTTGTCCGGTTCTGGCTGCTTCTCGCCGTAGCGGCCTCCGCCGTGGCGGTGATCCTTTACTATCTGTACCGGGGCGCGGTCGTCATCGAAGAGCGGGGTATGCAGATTCGTTCGTATGCCCGCAACCACCTCTGTATCCTCGGCGCGGCCATCATGCTGCTGATGGCTTGGGGTTACCGGCTCGACATGTTCCGTCTCCTGTATTCCGAATCCGGATTTACCTTTGGGGCCGGCTGGACCGATCTGAACGCGCGTATGCCGGTATATTGGTTGCTGATGGCGATTGCCGTGGGCTGTGCAGGTCTTTTTGTCGCCACACTCTACTCGCGTAGACGCAACCTTCCGCTGATCGCCGTTGGGGTTATGATCGCGGCGTCTTTGCTGGCCGGCGGCGTCTTTCCAACGCTGGTCCAGCAGTTTATCGTAAAACCCAATGAATTCGAGAAAGAAACGCCTTATATCCAATCCAGTATCGAATTTACGCTTAAAGGATACGGACTCAATGAAGTAGACGAGGTTCCCTTTCAGATCGAGCAGGAGTTGAGCGCCAGCGATATCAGGGCGAATTTGGCCACCATCAACAACATCAAACTGCAAGACAAACGCCCGTTGCGCCGCACCTATCAACAGCTTCAGGAAATCCGCACCTATTACGACTTTCCCGGGGTAGACGAAGGCAGGTATTTGATCAACGGCGAATACCGACAGGTGATGCTGGCTGCACGCGAACTTTCCTATGACCAGATCCCCTCCAAAACATGGCAGAACGAACATCTCGTCTACACGCACGGCTACGGAGTGTGTCTGAGTCCTGTCAACACCGTAACCCCGGAGGGCCTGCCCGATCTTTTTATCAAGGACATCCCTCCTGTGGCGATCAGCGACGCACTCCAGGTCACCCGTCCCGAACTGTATTTCGGCGAGACGATGGACAACTACGCGGTAGTGAAAACGGGTCAGAAGGAGTTCGATTTTCCGGAGGGTGATGAAAACCGATTTACCACGTATGAGGGAAACGGCGGTGTCGTGTTGTCTTCGTATGCGCGGCGTCTGGCCTTTGCTCGATATTTTGACGAAGTCAATTTTCTGATCAGCCCGCTTATCGGACAGGAAAGCCAAGTGTTTTTCCGTCGGCCCATCCTGGAACGGGTAGAAGCCATCGCCCCTTTTCTCGAATACGACCACGATCCCTATTTGGTCATTGCCGATGGCAAACTGTTCTGGATGATCGACGCGTACACCATAACCGGCTCGTATCCGTATTCGCAACGGTTTCCGGGACTGGAACCGGTCATGGATCAGCAGGAGTTCGACGGAGATCCTCAGGGGTCTATTCCGGGTTTCAATTTGTCGCCCCGTCGGCGTTTTGTGCGCGACCAGCCTATGTTTCGGTCGATCAACTATATTCGTAACTCGGTAAAGATTACAGTAGACGCCTATTCGGGGGAAGCGCGGTTTTATGTGGCAGATCAGAAAGATCCGCTGATCGCCACCTGGCGCAAAATTTTTCCTTCTCTCTTCCATCCGCTTGCGGATATGCCACAGGCGCTACGTTCGCATATCCGCTATCCGCGCGATCTTTTTGCCATTCAAGCCGCCATGTATCGAGTGTACCACATGCGCAACCCCCAGGTGTTCTATAATCAGGAAGACCTCTGGGCGGTTCCGCAGCAGATTTACGCGGGGCGCGAACATCAGATGGTTCCGTACTACACCGTCATGAAAACCTCGCAGATGGAAAAAGAAGAAATGATCCTTCTCCTGCCGTTTACCCCGTCCAACAAGGAAAACATGATCGGCTGGATGGCGGCGAGGTGTGACGGAGAAAACTATGGCCGCATCGTGGTGTATAACTTTCCCAAACAGGAATTGGTATACGGTCCTATGCAGATCGAGGCCCGCATCAGTCAGGACGCGGACATCGCCAAGGAACTGACGCTGTGGAATCAGGAAGGGTCCGAGGTGATCCGAGGCGATATCATCGTGATGCCGATCGGCGCGTCGCTCATGTATGTCGAACCGCTATACCTGCGGCAACGAACCAGCCGGGGCGGACTGCCCGAACTCAAGCGCGTGATCGTGGCGCAGAACAACCGTATCGCTATGCGTGAAACGCTCGATCAGGCCATGGCTGCGGTGTTTTCTTTTGATCAGGCGATGGCGCTTGATGCCGAAGCGCCGGTGCAGACCACACCGGATGGAGAAGGAACCCCATCTGTCAATGTCAATGTCGCCTACACCGAACTGGCGCAACGGGCGCTGAGCCAGTATGCGCTGGCACAGGAACGCCTCAGGGCAGGGGACTGGACAGGCTATGGTCAGGCACTTGTCCAACTGGAGACGATGCTTAAAAAAATGACGGAGCAAAAGTGAGGAGCGGTTCGCTCCCAGACACAGACAGGCCGGGCCCGGCTATGTGCGTGCCCAAGCGCACGGATATAGCGCCAGTTGAACCGTAGATCGCAGGTCAACCACCTCCTGACGCAATCACGCTTCTAGCGTATCTATCCTACTTCCTCCGGTGTGGCGATCGCAAACTTTTCGATATAAGGCATCAGACTCCGAATCGTCGTGGCAAGATACTCGTACCCATTCCAGTTGGGCCCGGCCCCCATCAGTACTTGTCCGTAAATCTGCGGATCCGGCAACCCAGCCTCGCGAAAAACCCCCGGTATCTTGAATCCCATATCCACTTCGGCGCCGGCCTGCTGAAATGCCTGATAAACCCACCGGACAGCCCGATCACCCAGCGGAGACAGTGGTACGGTCCGAAGCGTCAGAAGGCTCGAAAAATCGATCTCCTGAAAGGCGACAAGACCACCGGGTCTCAAAAAAGAAACCGCGTGGCGCAAGACAGCCCCCGCGTCCTTGAGATAAATCAGCACCAATCGTCCGATGACGGCGTCAAACTGCTCATCAAAACTCAACTCCCGGATGTCGCCCGCCACAAAGTTCACATTTTGATGACCGGAAGCACGGGCACGCTCACGGGCCGTGTATAGAATTTCCGCATTCATATCGACCCCGGTCACTCGTGCGTCCTGTCCCACTATGTCGGCGGCAAGAAGCGATACGTCGCCGGCGCCGCTTCCGATGTCCAGCACATTCATCCCACTGGAAAGACCGGTGTCCTCGAAAAATCCACGCGTAAACGGATACTGAAATTGCGACTTACGCTCCAATCGCCGCTCTTCCGCCTCGGAACGCCCTAACACGTAAGTGGCATCGGATTTGTTGTCTGCCATGAGGTACTCCTTTCAAATAAGAGAGTGGAAAATCTGCTGGTCGATAGGTAGGATTTGCTCTAAATTAACCCCTTACCGGATTCCATCTGAAGGTTTTTCGAGATCGCTACTTGTTTTTGTGGAGGAGATAATGACGATCCACACCGTCGGAGTAGCAGGTTGCGGACTGATGGGCGGAGGGATTGCACAAGTGACCGCACAGGCAGGATATCAGACCATCGTCCGGGAAGCGTCGGACGAACTGCTCCGGCGCGGGCTTGGACGTATCGAGGCGTTTCTGGCGGGCAACGTCGCCAAAGGCAAAATCACCGAAGTGGAAAAAACGGCTACCCTCTCCCGTCTTTCCGGCACGACCGACTTTCGTGACTTTGGCTCCTGCGACCTTGTCATCGAGGCCGTTACCGAAAATATCGAGGTCAAAAAAGAAGTCTTTGCCACCATAGACCGTATCGTTCCGGCCCACACTATTCTCGCCAGCAACACTTCGTCGATCTCGATCACGGCGCTCGCCGGCGCTACAAAACGCCCGACGCAGGTGATCGGACTTCACTTTTTCAATCCCGTTCCCGTCATGAAACTGATCGAAATGGTGATCGGCCTGGAGACGGACGCCGCCACCGTCGCCACCGCGCGGGAGTTTGGGACCTCACTCGGCAAACAGGTGATAGAAGCCAAGGATACCCCCGGCTTTATCGTCAACTATCTGCT
>VGJU01000151.1 GCA_016867335.1 Candidatus Zixiibacteriota bacterium
TCAGTAAAAAGGGGTGTTCTACCCTGCCGTCTACCACCAGACGGTCCCATTCCGGGTCGATGGATGGGACCGAGGCGATCGCCGTTACAAAAAATTTGGCAAGCGGCGTCAGCCCGTCTTTATCCTGCTCGATGGACATTTTTACCGGGCCGGCGGACGATATGCGCGTGGAAGCAGCGACGCCTGCGGCCATAAGACCCGTGGCCAAGGTCTCCATAAAACTACGCCGATTCATGCCATGCCCGTCTTCCGGTTGCGCCATCAGGGTGCTGCGCTCCCCGGCGCGTTCCTCATCTCAGCCATTTGCTGCCGTATCGAGGCGGTGTTGGGATGGTTGGGATGATACATCAACAGGGTGTCCCACGCTGCTATCGCGCCCGGAATATCTTTGACGTCCCATTTGAGCACGATCCCCAAATTGTATCGCCCGTTGACATGTCGAGCGTCTATCGCCAGCGCATCTCGGAATTTCTGCGCGGCCACGTCGCTTCGCCCGATAAACCGGTACGCGATACCCATGTCTACGATAACATCCGGATTTCGGGGATTGAGTTCGAGCGCCCTGCCATAATGGATGATGGCCGATTCGTACTTTTCGGTGTCGTAATAGGCGTTGCCAAGTTGAATACGCCCTTCCACATCGTTGGGCGCATGAGAGAGGTGTTCCTCAAGCTGACGGATACGCCCGGCGACGGCGGATGTCGTCTGTGGAGACGGCTGTGGCGACGGACTGGAAACGGTCTGCGGCGTTTCCCAGCCGGTCTGGGCGATCATGATCCCGGCAAATGCGCCAAAAGCGAAGGTCATCAGATGCGAAACCCACAGGTGGGCGGTCCGGGTGGAAGGCGGCTTGCGGCTTTGCGGCGGCGATTGTCGTGCCATGAAACGTCAATGATTGAAAACAATGTGGGAAGACGTCCGGTAAACGTCTGCAAAAACCGGTTCCGGTCCGATAGGGCAAAATTTCGTAACTCTTCATCCCTCAAAACGATAGCGGAGTGGAGAGCGATTGTCAATAGTTTTCCGGCGTAACACCAGAAATCCGATCGTCCCAGCCAGTAGCGAACCGATAAGGATAGCGATTTTGGATGTCTGGATCGTTGTGGGATTTTCAAATGCCAGAAGCGTAACAAAAATAGACATGGTAAAACCGATACCCCCCAAAAACCCCACGCCGACGATATGCAGCCAGTTCACATCCTCCGGAAGCCTCGAAAAACCATACCGGACGGCCAGAAAGGTAAACAGCAGAATCCCGATCGGTTTGCCCACCAGAAGACCCGCCAGAATGCCTGCGACATTGAGTGTCCCCAGACCATCCGTCCAGTTTTCCGACAGTGCGATTCCCGTGTTGGCCAACGCAAAAACCGGCATGACGAAAAACGCTACGGGTTTGTGTAGAAAATGCTGCAGCCGGTAGGACGGCGACGTCTCTTCTCCGCGTCCAAACGGAATGGAAAAAGCTAGCAACACACCCGATATCGTGGCGTGGATACCGGATTCGAGCAGAAAATACCATAAAGCAACACCGAGGATCAGGTAAAGAGACAGCCGTTGTACACCGAGACGGTTCAAAATCGACAGTCCCGCAAATACCCCGGTTGCCAGCCCCAGATAGGGAAGCGACAGTTCGCCCCCGTAAAACAGCGCGATGAGGAGTATGGCTCCGAGATCGTCCACAATGGCAAACGCCGCCAGAAACACCTTAAGTGTCGACGGAATACGGCTACCCAGCAAAGCAAGAACACCAAGCGAAAAGGCGATGTCGGTCGCCATGGGAATGCCAAACCCTCCGACGGTTTCGGTCCCCCGATTGATGAGAAAGTAAAACAGGGCGGGCAGGGCCATGCCACCGACCGCTGCAAAAACGGGTAGGAGTGCATTTTGTACATCCGACAATTCGCCCGCATACAACTCCCGTTCGATTTCAAAGCCGATCAGCAGAAAAAAAATCGCCATCAACCCGTCGTTGATCCAGTGCGAAAGACTGTGTTTCAGATGCAAACCACTCGCTTCAAATCCGACTTTTATATCCCAGAAGCCCAGAAAATCCGGTCCCCAGGCGGAATTGGCGACGCTGATGCTGAGCACGGTACATAGCAACAACACTATACCCGAAGCCTGCTCGCTTTCGAGAAACTCTACAAAATGCCGGGTCAGTCGGATGCCTTCGGGTTTTTTCTCAATCATAAAACCTCCCGTCGTCTCTTTATGAACAAAAGCCTGTCCGAATACAAAAAATTCCCCCTTTTTTCAAGATACAAACAAGCAAGATCAAGGATCAAGCAAAACCGGTCATCTTTTCGGTCGGGGGACAAAAATGGCGCGACAATGGACGTAAAAGGAAATAATACGGCTTCGTCTTGTGTCCCGTCTTCGGCGTGACTATTTTCGGTTAATACGCGCTGTACTCCAAAATCGGTATGCCAAAAAACAGACAGGTCGTTTGCATCCGTTTGAAGACCCAGGAAAGGAACCCCATGACCCCTCTCGTCGGAATGGTCCCGGTGCTGGCGACTCCGTACGACGCTGACGAAAACATCGACGCCCAAAGTCTTTGCAAGCTGGTGGACTTCTGTATCGACCGTGCTGCAACCGCCGTATGTCTTCCCGCGTATGGCGGAGAGTTTTACAAGCTGTCCGAGCAGGAGCGCATCTCGACGGTCCGTATCGCCGCCACGCACGCTGCCGGACGCATTCCCGTGATCGGTCAGGCCAACCACGTTTCCGGCAAGATCGCCATCGAGCTGGCCCGACAAATGCGTGAAGCCGGAGCCGACATGATCAGCATGGCCGTGCCGCGCGTATTCGGTCTGAAAGAAGACGATCTGCTGCGGCATTTCGTTCGGGTCGTCCAAGCCATCGAAATTCCCGTGTTGCTTCAGGACTTCAATCCCGGCGGACCGACCGTAGGCGCTTCTTTTGCTCGGCGTCTCCATGCAGAGTGTCCCAATTTTCGATATCTGAAACTCGAAGAACCCATGATGAGCGAAAAAGTAAAAACCATCTTGCAGGCGACGGACGGCCAAGTAGGAGTACTCGAAGGATGGGGCGGGATGTACATGCTCGAACTCGTCCCCTCCGGCATTTGCGGAGTCATGCCGGGCGTGACCACTTTTCCCTTACTGGACCGAGCTTTCCGACTAGCACGTACAGACCGCCCGCAAGAGGCGTACG
Source organism: Candidatus Zixiibacteriota bacterium (assembly GCA_016867335.1). GTDB lineage: Bacteria > JAAXHH01 > JAAXHH01 > JAAXHH01 > JAAXHH01 > VGJU01. Next base: position 3,178 of record VGJU01000151.1, read on the forward strand.
AGGTGTTCTCGAAAATCCTCCCGTTTATCGTATTTCAGTTGCAACACTTGGAACTCTATCTTACTATGGAAAAGTTGTTGCTCCACCGTCTTGGCGTCATCGAAACGTCCAGGGTGCGCGAGGCGGCGCTTTCGGTCGATGCAACCACCGTTGCATACGGCGATTTCCTGATCGACCGGGTAATCGAGCTGTTGACGGCCTCCGACGATCACATTGGGTAATCCTCGTAGGGCAACCATGCACCGGGCAACCATGAAGGTTGCCCCTACCGTCGAATGTTTTTTATGACCTCAGCCAGCTCCACTTCGCCCGTTTTTTCCGAAGACGATCTATGTCTCGTCGCATCTGTTACCGCCGCCTTGCCGCGTTGCGGAAATCCGCACGCCAAACGTCTCGAACAGGCCATCACCGAAGCGGCCGACCGGTTGGAGCGTCTAACCGGTCTAATGAAAGAATATCCCTCTTTGCTCGGTACGCAATCGCTCGGCGGACAAAAACGAGACAACTCCTCACTGATCGACGCACTTTCTCATGCCACAATCTTTACCGTGGATATGATTCTTCCTATGCGCGCCACGATGGGACAGACCTGTGTCATGGCGCGGCTCAACTTTTTCCGACTGCTCCATCAGGTCGTGCAGGAAGCCCTGTGTGACGATGCCGATTTCACCCGTCTCGAAGACGCCATCGGTCAGCGGATCAGCCAGACTATCCACACCAAGGTCGCTGAATCCGTACTGCTCGCCATCGTCAGCGACGACACGTTGCCCGACACCCTGCGGACAAGAGGGGCAAAAGCACTTACCTTGTTCTGGGAAGACCGTTTTTCCAAACGTATCGAAACGTTTTTTCCCGTACTCGAAGCCACTTGGGAGGCACGTCGCAAAATATCGGTGCGTCTGGGAACGCTCGTAGGCGTCGAGGAGATTTTCTCCCTTATGAACGCAGGCGGAGATCACCGGTTTATCGACTATTTTTCGCGTCACACCTGCTCGGAGAAAGAACTTCAGGCGTTCCGCGAGTTTCTTTTCGGGCTGTCCACCGAACACATCGAGTCGCTTAACAGCCTGATCGAAAACGGTCACCGTACCGCGTTTTCCTCCGCCGATGCCGATCCGTCGCTTTCTCTTCCCCCTTCGTTTCTTTACAACCACTCCGCCACAGACTTTGTAACCCGCCTGTATCTGTTTTTTGTCAAACGTCATTTGGAAGCGCTGACACGCCGAGTCAGCGACCTACCCGGCCCCCGGCGCACCGCCGAAGAATACGTCATGATCCACTTTCTTGAACAGGAATGCGGGGAAGGAAAATAACCCATGCTCTCGATCGAAATCGTACCCTGCGCGGAAATCGACCGGGCGGTAGCTATCTTTCACCGCGACGGATTTGTCGCGGTCGGCGGAACGCTCACCCCCGAACAATTGGCGTTTGCACAGGCCGGCGCAAAGCGCGTCATCGCGGAGCAGACCACCGCCACGCCGCTTGACAAGGCCAATCGGGGTTTTGCCCGGTATTCATTCGGTTTTCAGACCCATCACCCCGAATGGGCGCAACTGGTTGATTTACCGGGCGTGCTGCCGATCGCGGAAAAAATCTTCGGAAGCCCCGACTATACCTGTTGTGGCGCAGGGGGCGACTATTCGCTTCCCGGCGCAAAAATCCAGCATCTACATGCCGACATGATCGATTTTTTGCGTGACCCCGAAGGACGGACGACGTTTCAGGATTTGCCAACCCCATTTTTGGTCGTCAACTTTCTTATGGTAGACTTTACGGCGCTAAACGGCGCGATCCGTTTTGTACCCTGTACGCACCGGTCTCGTCAGCCGGTCCCGTCCCTGCAGGATGAGCCGGAATGGATGCGTCGGGCTATCGTTTGCGCCCCGGCAGGCACGGCGTTGTACCGCGACGTCCGGTGCTGGCACGGCGGCACGGCAAACGATTCGACCGAGACGCGTCCCATGACCAGCGTAGGCTATTATGCCCCTTGGTTTTATCGAGGTGAAGAACGTCATCTGCCTCATGCGATATACCGGACGCTCTCGCCGCGAGGACAGCATCTCTGTCGTCATGTCGTAGTCGAAACCGACGCATGAGCGCCTCCTGTCTTGCTTTTGGCGAAATCCTTTTTGACTGTTTCGAAGATAGTGCCCGTCTTGGCGGCGCGCCGCTCAACTTTGCCTGGAACCTCCGTCAGTTTGGCGTGCGGGTGGGCATGGTGAGCGCGGTCGGACGCGACGATCCCGGTGCGGAAGCCCTTCGGTTTTTGCATGAAAAGGATATCGATACCTCCTTTGTCCGTGTGGTCGAAGCTCCGACCGGAACTGTGACGGTTCGTCTGCTCGCCGGCGAGCCGCAGTTTACCATCCATGATGACGTCGCATGGGACCAGATCGAAACGCCGGTTCTGGCAGAACCACCGGATATGGTCTATTTCGGAACCGTCGCCCAGCGAACGGAAGACAATCGGACGGCGTTGCGGCGTCTGCTCGACGTGCCATCGCTACACCGGTTTTTCGATGTCAACCTCCGCCAGCATTACTATACGGAAACGATCTTGCTTGACGGATTGCAGGCCGCTACGATCGTCAAATGCAACGAGACCGAATGGGAGACGTTGCGACAGATTACCGGTGCGGACACACCGAGCGACCTGTTACGCCGTTACGATATTCGAGTGTTTGCCTTGACGCGCGGGGCCGCCGGTGCGGCGTTGTACACGGCAGACGGTATGACCGCCGTTTCTGTGCCGACCGTACCTGTGGTGGATGCCGTCGGTGCGGGCGACGCTTTTAGTGCAACGCTGGCCGCCGGTGTGTTGGCAGGCGTCACACCGGAGCGGATCGTAACCGTCGCGTGCGCCGCGGGTGCGGCGGTGGTCCGACAGGCAGGTGCACACGTTCTCTTGCCCGCCGATGTCATAGGCGCTTTTGCATAACGAAAGTCCGTCATGCGTCTTCAGCTTGCCATAGACACCCTAATCCTCTCCGAAGCCTTTGATTTGCTCGACCGACTTCAGACAGGGATCGACATCGTGGAGGTCGGAACACCGCTCATCATTCGGGAAGGGCTGCGGGCGGTGACGGAAATCGACCGGCGCTATCCGTATCTTACGACCTTGGCCGATCTAAAGATCATGGATGCAGGAGCATACGAGGCCGGATTGGCATTTGATGCCGGAGCCGATATCGTTACTGTGTTGGCGGTCGCGCATGACGATACCGTGTCGGGGGTAGTTCGTGCCGCTAGGGATCGGTCGCGGCAGGTCGTGGCCGATCTGATCGCCGTCCACTCGCCAGTCACCCGCGCCCGGGAGTTGGACGCGCTCGGTGTGGATTACGTATGTGTCCATACGGCGACCGACACGCCAGATACATCCGGCCCTTCGGCGGAAACGATTCGCGCCGTGCGTGCCACTACGACCCGTTGCGGCGTGGCAGTCGCTGGCGGGCTCACACCGGAGCGGATGGACGCTTTTGCCTCTTTCCCGCCCGACATCGTCATAGTCGGCAGTTTTATCACCCGACATCCGGACCCGGAACAGGCCGTATCGGCTATACGCAAACGCATCGACGAAAAGGAACGCGGCTCCTCCCCGCAGCAAGCTGACGGGTTTTCCGCCACTAAGGAAATTCAATGAAACCGGAACCGATACAGATTATACTGGAGGAACTATTCCGAGTATTCGACCGGATAGACAGCGACCGGTGGGCCGCGTTTGCGAGGGCCATAAGACAGGCGCGCCGGATTTTTGTAGCCGGAGCGGGACGGTCGGGGTTGATGATGCGCGCCTTTGCCATGCGGCTGATGCATCTCGGCTTTCCGGTGTATGTGGTGGGCGATACGACGACACCCGGCATCCAAGCCGGCGATCTTTTGCTGATCGGCTCCGGGTCGGGCAAAACACCCAGTTTGGTAGGATACGCGGATAGGGCGAAGACGCAGGGGGCAAAGATCGGGTTGATCACCGCTCGGTCCGACACGGCGCTTGCCCATACGGCGGATTTTGCGCTCGCTTTGGGCGCTCCTACGCCCAAAGCGCCGAAATCCGATGAGGTATCTTCGGCGCAACCCATGGGCGCGCTTTTCGAGCAGAGCCTGTTGATCGCGCTTGAAGCCCTTGTCATGCTTTTGATGGAGGAAACGGGGCAGACCTCCGAGACGATGTTTGCGCGTCACGCCAATCTGGAATAATTCTCACGAAAGGAAAACCGTCATGATCAAGCTCGGATGTATGTCGCTCAGCTATAGCAGGACCATGGGAGAAGGACGGATAAACCTGGTTTCGTTTATCGACCGAGCAAAGGAATTGGGGTTGGACGGGATCGACATCCACACCGGGGCTTTTGCTTCGACAGAGGACGACTATCTCCGGGATATCCGTATGAGGTGTCTGAAGCGGGGACTGGCAATTTCGTATATCGGGATCAGCAATAACTTTGGAAAGCCTCCTGCGGAGCTTGCCGCCGAAGTAGCGATGGTCAAGCGCTGGATCGACGTGGCGGACCGGATGCGGGTTCCGTTGGTGCGTATTTTTGCGGCGTGGGAAAGACCCGACGAATCACCGGCGGTGATCTGGTCGCGGATGATCGAGGCGATCAGCGAGGTGGCGGCGTATGCGGGCGAGCGGGGCATCGTGGTGGGACTTCATAACCACAACCACGGCTGTGTCACCGGGACGGCGGACGATGTGATCCGTATTTTGAACGAGGTAAATCATCCTTATTTTTCGCACATTCTGGATACTGGACAGTATGTCGGCTCACCGGGAGCGTCGGGCGCGGAGGGGAAAGAAGATCCGAAATACAATTTCTATGGCAGCATCGAAAAAAGCGCGCCGTACGCGGTGCATGTCCGGGCCAAGATATACCGTATTCAGACGGGAGAAGAGGCATGGTTGGACTATCCCCGCATCTTGCGCATTTTGCGGGGCGCGCAGTTTAACGGCTGGATGTCGATCGTCTACGAAGGACAGGCGGCAGAGGCTGAGGAAACAGCGGTTCCCAAGGCGGTGGCCTATCTGCGGCGTCTATTGGCGAGCGGGTAGGGAGGGTTTGGGCTTTAACTTCAACAGGTACTGATAGTAGGCGTCATTTGGATTTTTGATCTGATGAATCGGTGTAAAGCGATCCATGTTTTTCTCGATGGCAGGAAACAGATAGCGAGCCGTGGAAGAAAATCCAAGTTGATCCAGCACAAAATGGGTAACCTTTCCTTTTTCCATGGCTTGTAGCATTTCTTTGTCGTCGAGCGTATTGGCATAAAAACTCGTATATCGGTCGGCGTACATGGCAAAAAGATAAGGCGATCGGCAGGCGATCACCGCATCCGGGGGCGTGTTGACAGCAGCCCATTTTGCCAGTTCGAAATACCCCTGCCATTCTGGCTGATAGGGCGTGTACGCGGCGTAGGCGACCAGTTTGAGGTTGGTCATGTAAAACAGCATGCCGACGGATAGCCATAAGGGATGGGGCACAAAAGACAGCCGAATCAAAGCGACGATCCGCACGAGCAGTTCGTGAAGTCCACGAGCCACGCAGATCACGATAAAGGGAACACCCGGAAGAAGAAATCGCGCGCCAGTCCACACGTCCGGCCACAGCAGAATGACGCCAAACAGACAGACAAAATAGCTCCCTAAAAAAAGACAATTTAGCCTCCACAGCCCCAGCCCGGCGACTGCTAAAAGCGCTAATCCGAAAAGCCAGTCTCCTGCGGTCGTGACATCGTAGTCGATCGTAATCGGCAGACTCCCAACCGGAATTTCTTTGGTGACATACCGTTGCAGATTGTTAAAAAATCGGGTAACAAAGTCGCCTATGCCTGCCTGACCGAGTTCGGGACGGTATGGGTTGATGCGGAATAGTTCTCCTATGTAGGAACTTCCGCCGAGCGACTGCCCCGCCAGCAGCGCATAGCCCGCGCCGGCCGCCGCAAGACGGCTCCATCGCCGCTGGTACAGCCAGTACAGCATGACAAAACCAAACACCGAAATCCCGGCGGTTCGTATGTGAAAAGCAAAGGAAAGTGCAAACAGAAACAGATAAAAATAGGGCTGTTTTAGCAAACCGGTTATGGCGGAGAAAGAAAACAACTCGGGAGTTGCACGGCCCGAGCGTTCTTCGAGGCGCAGAAAAGCGTACACGGTCAGGGCGACAAAAAACAGAAACGGGGTTTCGCTCATCATGATAGTGGAGGAGGAAAGCAAACTGGCGTTGATGCTCAATCCTTCGTTGTCGATACGAGTAAGCCCTGTGGTCAACCCAAGAAAAAGACAGCTCAAAAAAGACAGGTGCAGACCAGCGCCGAGACGGCGGAAGATGGGAAAAAAAAGCAAAAGCGACGC
>VGJU01000152.1 GCA_016867335.1 Candidatus Zixiibacteriota bacterium
TCGGTCCACATGCTCATCGAAATCCATCATACCGCGCAGATGCTGAGCCAGTGGTTCGTTGGAAAGGCTTCGTCCACCGTTGAGTTCAAGGGTAACGCGGTTTACGCTCAAACCAAGCAGGTATTCGCTGAGTTCGCGGTCGTTTTTGAGATAATCCTCGCGGCGACCATGCCGGACACGGTAAAGCGGAGGTTGGGCAATCATGACATGGCCATTTTCAACCAAAGGCCTCATATACCGGAACATAAACGTCAGCAAAAGGGTGCGGATGTGGAGACCATCATGGTCGGCATCGGCCATGATGATCACTTTGCCGTAACGCAGACGGGACAGATCGAAATCCTCACCCACTCCGACGCCGAGTGCAGCGATGATTGGCTGGAGTTTGTCGTTACCCAGCACCTTGTCGATACGGGCTTTTTCCACGTTGAGGGGTTTTCCCCACAGCGGCAGGATGGCCTGAAAGGTTTTGTCTCTGCCTCCTTTGGCGGTTCCACCTGCCGAGTCGCCTTCTACTAGGTAGATTTCGCAGTACTGGGGATCGGTAAGCGTGCAATCGGCCAGTTTGCCCGGCAGGGTGGTATTTTCGAGCGCGCTTTTTCGCCGGGTAAGTTCGCGTGCCTTGCGCGCCGCCTCGCGGGACACGGCAGCCTGAATGATTTTTTCGACCATTTTCCGCGCGGTGGCGGGGTTTTCTTCGAAAAACTCGGCAAGACGGTCGCCCACGACCGACTCGACGATGCCGCGCACTTCGCTGTTACCCAGTTTTTCTTTGGTCTGCCCTTCGAACTGAGGGTCCGGAATGATCACGCTGATGATACCGGTAAGCCCTTCGCGGGTGTCGTCCCCTGTAAGGCCGATTTTGGCGTTTTTGAGCAGATTGTTTTTCTGGGCGTAGTTATTTATGGTACGGGTAAGTGCTGTCTTGAAGCCGGCAAGATGCGTGCCGCCCTCGGAGGTACGGACGTTGTTGGCATAAGAAAACAGATTTTCCTGATACCCGTCGTTGTACTGGAAGGCGATATCGACGAGAGCATCGTTGCGTTCTTGCCGGATGGCAACCGGGTTGTGAAGCGGCGTTTTGTTTTCGTTGAGATATTCGACAAACTCGACGATACCGCCTTTGTATTCGTAACTTCCGACCTTGCCTGTTCGTTCGTCGAACAGATCGATATGCACGTTTCGGTTGAGAAAGGCCAGTTCGCGCAGTCTTTGGGCGATGGTGTCGAAGCTGAATTCCGCAGTCTCGAAAATCTGGGTATCGGGTTTGAAGGTTACATTGGTTCCGCGGCGCTGTGTCGTACCCCGTACGCTCAGATCCGAGACCGGGATGCCGCGTTCGTATCGCTGATGATAGATTTTTCCGTCTCGGTACACTTCGACTTCGAGCCATTCGGACAAGGCGTTTACGACGGACACGCCCACGCCGTGCAGACCTCCGGAAACTTTGTACGATGCGTGGTCGAATTTTCCGCCGGCATGAAGCATGGTCATGACTACTTCGACGGCGGGGCGGTTTTCCGTGGGGTGTATTTCCACCGGAATGCCGCGTCCGTTGTCCACCACGGCTACATGATCGCCCTCGTACACATATACTTTTATGGTATCGCCAAACCCTTGAAGCGCCTCGTCGATGGAGTTCATCACCACCTCTTCCACGAGATGGTGCAACCCGGTGGCGCTGGTGCTGCCTATATACATGGCCGGACGCTTGCGAACCCCTTCGAGACCTTTGAGCACCTGGATATTTCCGGCGCTGTATTCGGTGGGCGATGGAGCGAGTGCGGTATCTTCCTGTGTTTCGGTGGACATGCGTTTCACCTTTTCTTATTGGTAAGGATGATTTCACGAACCATGGGGGTTTCGCTGGCTTCGTTGAGCCGGTAGGCAATCTGCGCTTTCATGAAATGCAGTTCCTGACGCCATGCGGCGCTGTCTACCTCGACAAACAACTTTCCGCCTTCGAAGTGAACGGCTTTTGAATGGACGGCGATTTGCTGTCCTACTATTTCTGCCCAGCGCTGAATCAGTTGTTGTTCTTTGAGCTTTTTCTCGAAGCCCAAATTCCGGATCAATCCGGCAAGGGCATCGGCAAGGGGGGTGGCTTGGCGGATTCGGGGCATGGGTTGATCTATTCGTTTTCCGGTATAACCGTTCCGGCGCGCACGTAAAAACGCCGAAATCTGTCTGTGTACGAACCGAGATCGCTTTCTTTGGCAGCGGTAATAAAAATCTGGCCGTAAGAAGGAAGCAGTTCGATAAGCTGGGCCGTTCTCGTGGTATCGAGTTCGGCGAAGATATCGTCGAGGAGAAGAAGCGGTGGTGAGTTGAGGTGTTGCCATAAAAAGCGAGCTTCGGCGAGTTTCATGGCTGTGGCGGCGGTTTTTTGTTGCCCTTGGGAACCGTAGGTCTGAAGCGGTACACCGTCCATGTCAAGCCCCAGATCGTCGCGATGAGGGCCTGCTACGGTTATGCCGCGTGCGCGTTCTTCACGGAACGATTGCTGAAGCGTTGTCTCGAAGTGTTTTTCCATTTCGTCCGGATTTTCAAAAGGAAAAGAGGGTATATAGGTGATATCGAGTTCCTCGTGGGCGTTGCTTATCGTCCGGTGAAGCGCTTTGGCAGCTTCGTTCAACTGAGCGACGGCTTCGATACGTTTGCGCATTATACGGCTACCGAACCGTACGAGTTGTTCATTCCAAACCACCAGATCGGGCGGAGCTTCCGCCCCGTGTTGATAGGCGCGCAGGCTTTCGTTTCTCTGACGGACCACGCGCCGGTAATCTTGGAGAAGGGCAAGATAGGCGGGGTTGGTCTGAGAAATGGCAATGTCGAGAAAACGGCGGCGTCCGCTGGGGCTTCCTTGAATAAGCTGTCGGTCTTCGGGAGAGACGACCACAGCGGCAAGGGAGCCGTACAGGTCGGAAAGATTGCGTTGCGGCTGCTGGTTGATGCGCACATTTTTTCCGGCGTATCGGGCATAGCGGATTTCCAGTTCGACCGGTAGATCTACGGCTGATACTCCGTTGCCTTCGATCAGAAAAAAGTCTTCGCCAAGCAGGATAAGTTCTTTGTCGAGCGCTTCGCGGCAGGATCTGGCTACGCAAAGATAGTAGATGGCTTCCAGCAGATTGGTTTTGCCCTGCCCGTTTGCGCCCAGAAAAAGATTGGCCTGTGTATCGCAATCCAGCGACAGCGACGTATAATTCCTGAAATTGGTCACGGACAGCATGCTTAAGTGCACCGGATCACCCGAAGCCCTAGTCGGTAAATCTGAGCGGCATGACGATACAGAGATAGTCTTCGCCTTCCACGTTCTCCGAGGGGGTGATCAATCCGGCGCTTATCGGCGTATCCAGCTTGAACACGATGTCATCGCTTTCGATGCGTTCTACGACATCGAGGATATATCGGTAGTCATAGGCCGTATCGAGCGGCTCTCCGTCATAGCGGGCGGGCACTTCCTCTCTTGCTTCCCCGCCTATATCGTGGCTGGACGCGGAAAGTTCGATAAAACCCGGACGCAGAGAAAACCGGATTTGCCGGGTCGTGGCATTCGAGAGAACGGCCACGCGGCGCACTGCACTGTACAGCGTTTCCCGATTGACGGAGAGTATCCGATTGTTGGATACCGGAATGGCGCGTTGGTAGTCCAGATAAGTCGCTTCGATCAATCGAGAGGAAAGCGTGGTATGCTCCAACTCGAAGACGATATGATTTTCGCCGACAGTAATCTGTGGGGGTATTGCGGAATCGCCGACCAACCGGGCCAGATTGTTGAGCGCCTTGGGCGGAATGATGATTCCGTCCGAGACCGTATCGGCGACCTCGACCAGGACGGATGCTTTGGCCAGACGATGCCCGTCCGTAGCCACCATCAGAATTTTTCCGCCTTCCATACGGCAGTAAGCCCCGTGCAACCCAGGACGTGTCTCATCGTTAGAGACGGCAAAGATTGTTTTGCGAATCAGACGCTGAAGTACCGACGACTGGACCGAGACGGTTTTCCCGTCTTGTATCTGAGGCAGGGCAGGGAACTCGTCCTTATCGACACCGACAAGCCTAAACACACCCCGATCGCAACGAATCACTACTTTAACTCCATCTACTTCGATTTCCACCGGCATGTCGGGCAACTCGCGTACCATCTCCGCAAATTTTCTGGCAGGCACGGTGATCGCTCCCTCTTCGTTGACCTGTGCCGGCACCCGAGTAGAAATAGAAAGATCAAGATCGGTCGCCCCGATTTTGAGGTTACTGCCGTCGGTTTCCAACAGCACGTTGGATAAAATGGGAAGCGTCGTTTTGGGAGGAACCACATTTAACACCGTCTGAATCCCGCTCATCAACATGGAGCTGGCCGGGATCGTTACTTTCACGGGCATCTCCTTCATGGGCCTCGGCGTCGAATCCGGGGGCCGGGTTATGGGTTTTCTTTCTTGTGGGTTCCGAACCTTCAACCCACTATATGTAGTGATCTCAAACACGAAAATTTAAATAAATCATTAATATATTATATGACTATCTATGATACAAAAGGCATAAAGGAAAAGCAAGAGAAAAATAGACGGTGAGCAAGAAGAAAGGATTTGAGTGCTACTTTTTCCGGAGGCGCTATGTACTTCGGTTCGTGTTGGATCGGAGGATGGGATCGGGAGAGACTAAAAGATTAGTTATCCACATTCTGGGCAGGTATTTATTACAACCAGTAATGTACGTACGTACGTACAATACTGATTGTACAGGCTGTGGATATGTGGATAACTCGAATTCAAGTTGCATAACTCCTTTATAAACAAAGAGATAGCAAGACAAAAGGGATGTAGATAACTATGTGAATATCTTCGAAGTTATCCACATCCCTTTTGTCTTGCTATGGTTTTAGCGGGTTATCCACAAATTATCCACAGGTTATCCACATAGTTATCCACATCCCGTTGACATTCAAGCGGATTTCAAGATTTGATCTAATACTCCTTGAAAAGACGGGTCGCGGTCGATCATCTCCTCCACTGCCTGACAGGCATGAATGACCGTTGTGTGATCCCGTCCACCAAACCGTGATCCGATCTTCTTCAGCGCTTCTCGGGTAACTTGTCTGCACATATACATGGCGATCTGTCTTGCCTGAGCTACTTCGGCACGGCGTGTTTTGGCTGACAAAAGCTCGACCGACAAACCATAGTGTTTTGCTACCGCTTCCTGAAGTTCTTCGATACCTATCTCTTTCTGTTGTCGCTTAAAGGATTTTCTCAACACTTCCCTTGCCACCTCGGTCGTAATATCGCATCGGTAAAGCGAAGCATGCGCCAAAAGGCTCAAAACGGCTCCTTCGAGTTCCCGGATATTGGAGGTAATCTGGTCGGCGATAAAAGAAATGACCTCGGTGTTTATGGACAGACCATCCTTTTCGGCCTTTTTCTGGAGAATAGCCACCCTCGTTTCATAGTCGGGCGGTCGAATATCTGCTAGCAATCCCCAATTGAATCGTGAGATAAGACGCTCTTCAAGACCCGAAAGCTCCTGCGGTATCCGATCGGATGTCAGCACGATCTGTTTTCCGTTCTGGCGCAGAGCGTCGAAAGTGTAGAAAAATACCTCCTGTGTTCTATCCCGGTTGCCTCGGCAAAAAAACTGAATGTCGTCCACAATCAGCATATCCACATTCCGGTATGTCTGATCGAACTCTTTGGTTTTCTTTTCTTGGATGGAATGGATAAATTCCTGGGTAAACTGTTCCGAAGAAACATAACGGATTCGTTCTACCGTGCCTTGCCGGATTGACTGTTGGGCGATCGCCTGCGCAAGATGGGTTTTTCCTAGCCCCACACCGCCGTAAATTACCAACGGATTAAATGTGGATTTACCGGGCGAGTCCACTACCGCAAGCGACGCCGCATGGGCAAGTTGGTTGCCGTCTCCCACGACAAAATTATCAAAAGTATAATCGTCGTAGAGATTCTCCAGTCCGACGGGTTTTTTTTGCCCCGACGGTCTTGGAGGGGCCACATAACCTGTTGGACGCGTCGGAGGTTGAGCAGGTGGCTTACTTTCTTCTTTAATACCAAAGGTAATCATTACCTCTCGGCCAAGCTGGCGAAGCAGTACCTGTCTGATCCGTTCGATATAGTGCTCTTCCAACCAGTCGGCAAAAAACTGATTGGGCACCTGAATGGTAAACACATCTTGGGAAATACTACCACCCCGGGTTTTGGTAAACCAGGTTTCGTAAGTCTGTCTTGGAATCATCTCTTTGATGATATCCAAACACTGCGACCATACTACGATCGGATCTTCAGCCATACCTTCCTGTTCCATTTGACGTCGATTTTGAACGAACTTCCCTCTATCAAAAAGTTATCCACACAGTTATCCACATAGTTAGATAAATGTTTTGTGCATGAAAAGAATAGAGTTGCATGTTATATCTTAAACACCAACCCAGTTATCCACAAAAACGTGGATAACTATGTCCCCGTGTGGATAACCTGTTTTCATGATAGATTTCGTCGATCCTCAAGTCAAGCGCTTTCCCGTTCGAGTTGGTTGCAACCGCAGGAAAAAGGTCTTGACAAAATCGTCACAAGTAACTATTGTAGATGGCTATTGTTAAAATTGAGAGGATGTTTCGCAAGTTATTACGGGAGTCGAAGATGAAGCGTACTTTTCAACCGAGTATTCTCAAACGTCATCGTCGCCACGGTTTTCGACACCGGATGCAGACACGTGCAGGCCGGCTTGTTTTGAAGCGCCGTCGTGCAAAAGGACGGGTACGCCTGACCGTTTGACCGGGTTGCCGAAGATGCTTCGAGGGCATGAACGGTTTCCACGGGAAGAACGTATGCGGTTCCGCTGGGAGTTTGATCTGGTTAAAAAGACCGGAACCGTTTTCCCCGGACGGTATATGTTGCTTTCAGCCTGCTGTCCCGACGGAGAATCTTCCAGACGAATCGGTTTTATTACTGGAAAACGTCTGGGAAAAGCCGTACTGCGTAACCTTGTACGACGCAGACTGCGCGAGACTTATCGTTTACAGCGCCGATCGATAAAGCCATGCTTATGGCTCGTCCTGATCGCGCGCCCCACTGCCGTCAAGGCGTCTTTTCATGACCTGAAAGCCGAGTTTACAGCCCTGTTGCAGTCGGCACAGAAAACTATATGTGCGTAAGCCTGATGCGAGAGGTAACACGTGTCGCCGTAACGATAGTGCGTGGCTATCAGGTGTTCGTGTCCCCTCTTTTTCCTCCCAGCTGTCGCTTTACCCCGACCTGTTCACAATATGCTATCGTTTCGATGGAACGATACGGTCCGATTAAAGGATTATATCTGATCCTGCGACGTCTGTTGCGTTGCCATCCCTTTCACGCCGGTGGATATGATCCCGTCCCACCCTGCTGGCCCTTAGGATGGCAGAAACCCATTATCATCTCCCCTGCGGAATCCCATCATGGAAAAACGTGCGCTTCTGGCTTTTATACTCATCATTCTTGTCTGGGTAGGATACTATTATCTGGTAGTTCCTACCGTTGCTCCTCCACCCGCTCCCATTGCCCCTGCTCCGACAGGGTCCGCAGAACCGGTCCCGGCCCCCAGACCGTCGCAGACACAGAAAACGCCGACAACCACGACAGACACCGCTCCGCCGTCTGTCGCTCCCGAACCGGATGCGTGGGATCGGACGGAAAAGCTGCGTGTCTTCGACAATGATTCCACTCGACTCTCCGCCCCCCGTGAGATCGTGGTGGAAGGGGACTTTTTCCGTGGCGTACTCAACACGCAGGGCGGACTGATCCAAAGCTGGAAGCTCAAAAAATATCCGGGACTTAACGAGCCTTGGGTGGAAATCGTTCCGCCGGACCGAGAATACGGCCCGGACGTCATTCTCACTACGGAAGAAGGCCCGGTCAGCTTTAGGGAAATCCTCTTCGAAGCCGATACCGACGTCGTTACCCTGGGTGCTACCCGTCCGCAGGGGACGCTCGAACTTCGCGGCATGACGGCGTCTGGGGTTTCTATCGTCAAACGGTTTATATTTGACAACGCCGATTATGCCTTTCGGTTGGAAATCGAAATGGATGGTGTGGACCGTCTTCCCCTCGGAAGCAAGTATTATCTACGGTGGGGAGGCGGTCTGCGGATTACGGAAACCGAATGGGAGCGCGATGTCACCGCGTTTCGCGGGTTTGCCGTTCTTGGCGATGCCGTAGTCGAACAAGACCTGGGTACGGAACCCGAAGATCCCAAACCCGAAGATTCCGGCGATGCCCGCTGGGTCGCCGTTCGTTCCATGTATTTTTTGGCTGCGCTGGTGCCCCAAGAGCGTCCGGGCAAAGGGATCCGACTCAACGGTAGACCCGTCTCGACTGGAGCATGGATGGATCGTCAGATTTCCACCGAGATAGCAATGGGGCTTTCTGCAACCGTTAAAGATCGGTTTATGGTGTATTTGGGGCCGATTCACTACGATACGCTGGCCGGCTATCAGGTAGGATTGGAAAATACCGTCGATCTCGGATGGTCGTTTGTGCGTCCTATAAGCCGCTTTATTCTCAATCTTTTGGTATGGCTTCACCAGTTTATTTCCAATTATGGCGTGGTAATCATCGTGCTTTCGGTGATCGTCAAGATCGCGCTGTACCCGCTTACCTACAAGTCGATGAAAGCCGCCCAAGGCATGCAAGGGCTTCAGCCCAAGATGGAAGCTCTACGCGAGAAATACAAAAACGATACGACGAAACTGAATCAGGAAATGATGAAGATGTACCGGGAATCGGGCGTAAACCCCTTGGGAGGATGCCTGCCCCTGATCCTGCAAATGCCGATTCTCTATGCGCTGTATGCGATATTCAGCAGTACCATCGAACTCAGAAACGCGCCGTTTATGGCATGGATTTCCGATCTGTCGCTCAAAGACCCCTTTTATGTCCTTCCCGTGTTGATGGGCGTCACCATGTTTATCCAGTCGAAAATGACCATGAAAGACCCCAAACAGGCGGTCTTTGTTTATCTGATGCCGATCATGTTGTTTTTCTTTATGAAAGACCTTTCGTCCGGTTTAATTTTATACTGGACTATGATCAATATTTTGACTATATTACAACAGGCTATACAGAATCGTTTCTTCCCCGCCTCACCGGTAACGATGTAAATTTAAGAATAAAGCGGATGTAAAGAGGTGGCGGTTTCGCCGCCTCTTTTTTTTGTCCCTTTGCGGGCAAAACAGGTGCGAATGAACTACGAATTGGACGATACCATTGCCGCGATCGCCACGGCTCCCGGAGACGGCGGACTTTGTGTGGTACGGATTTCGGGCAAGACCTCGCTTGAGGTGGCGGACCGGATTTTTCGCGGAAAAGATCGGCCTTCACGGTGCAAGACACACACGATTCATTATGGCCGGGTCGTGGAACCGGATACGGAAGCT
>VGJU01000153.1 GCA_016867335.1 Candidatus Zixiibacteriota bacterium
TATAACCACCCCACGGAGAAATCGTCACCTGCCAGTCCGTATAGGTGGCGACATAGTTGCGTTCGAAAAGATACAGCGGTGACGCGGGGCCGGAAAGCAGAAACATGGCGATCACACCGGAAAGCGAGTTTGACGGCGCATATTGTACACCGATCCAGTTGATCAATCCTGAAACGACGATTGCGCTGATCGTAAACGGACGGGCTTTTGTCCATAAGCCGGACGAAAAAGCCAGCCCCAGCAAAAGAAAAGGGAGCATCGGTGTCAGAAAACGCGGTCCGAATTCATAACCACCTATCCAGTAATTGGGGTGCATCATCGCGTTGAATAAAAATTGCGCGACCGCGATACCCGCCACGATGCGCCATTCCAGCCGAAAAGAGGGTTTCTCCCTGAGCGCTTTGAAAACCCCGTATACGGCCAGCACCGTCACCGGAACATACCAGACGATGCCACGAAAAAAACCAAACGAAAGCCCCCACAACTGGTTGATCGGCGGAAGGGAAAAGCCATGAAAGTTGTGGGTATAATACACATGCGTACCATCGTCCACCGGGCCGTTGGGAAAACCGTAGGCGGTTTTGAACGGACTTCCGAAACAGACCGTATTATAGACCAGCAAAAGCGCTATGGGCGCAAGTCCACCCAACACGGCAAACAGGATACGGCGATCGCAGAGCGTCAGCAGCACATACAGTCCGGCCAGCCCGGCAGCGGGGGCAACGGCGTAGTCCATCAGGGCCGCCATACCGAGAAACAGTCCGGCAAGAACACAGCGGATGGGCGAGATGGACGACGATCTCAGGCGGGGGAGCACGATCAGCGCAAAAGCAAAAAAAGCGAAGCCGGCGCCAAGCACATGCGGGTACAAACGGGTCGAATAATAAAATATAGTGGTTCCAAACACGCAGGCCAATCCGATAAACAGCGACTCGGTAGTAGAGCGTCCGACCTGTCGGCTTATTCGGTACAGCACCACGGCTATAAGCGCCGCAAACAGGCTGCATGTGGACGCGGTCAGCAACAGATGACTCAAGAGAAACTTACCGAACGGATAGGCCGCTACAAAAGCGTCCGGCGCATCATGGCCTTTGAGATACCCTCGGATATGCGAGGCTTTGTCAAACTGGCCAAACAGCGATGCCGGAAGAAAAGGGTCTGCCGCGCGAAAAATCAGATACACGGGCGCCGCTAAAAACGCCGGTCCCGGCGCCGCGCCGGCGTAATAGTGACCATCCCGATACGACTTGTCGATCGTGTTGTAGTGATACGTGTCGATCTCAAACCGGCCCTCGTCTACGATGCTTCGCACCAGATCGAGATACCGGTTTTCGTTGGCCCCTGTCAGCGGGGCCAGATGAAACAGACAGACAAGCCAGACCGTAAGAAACAGCCGCCATTCGACGGCCCACTTCTCCGCATAATATGAAAACATGGCTACGAACATTTCTGAGATCTCGCGGATACCGTTTCCTGCATATTTCGACCGCCGGCCCGTTTGCGAAAGTACGCGCCCGGCTCGGCAAACGCAAGGGCTTTGGCGCGAAAACCCGCTCCCGTTGAGCGTCGGAACCCACTGTCCTGCTCAATGCTTGGTAATGTAGAGGTTCCACGGCATGTCCAAATTGATCAGCGCCGTACCATCGGCTTCTTTTTCGTAGCCTTTTACCCAAGGCTTGATCAGACGCTGACCCATCGGGTGATACAAAAACACGCCGCCGTACGACTCGGAGAGGATTTTTTCTGCTTGCTTGTACATCTGCGATCGCGCCGAAGCGTCGAGCGTAACCCGTGCTTGATCCACCAGACGGTCAAATTCGGAGTGGGTCCAGTCCTGCCGACCGCTTCCCAAAGGCTGTGAGCGCCACGTCATGTCAAGCATGTT
Source organism: Candidatus Zixiibacteriota bacterium (assembly GCA_016867335.1). Taxonomy (GTDB): domain Bacteria; phylum JAAXHH01; class JAAXHH01; order JAAXHH01; family JAAXHH01; genus VGJU01. Next base: position 1,886 of record VGJU01000153.1, read on the forward strand.
GCGGGGGTCGGGATAGTCGGCGCCGAAATCGAGCAGACCGAGATTCATTTTCCAAGCAAAAAGATTGTTCATATATGCCGTATCGTCGAGTATACGAATGGTGATATCCACGCCTATATGTTCTTTCAACATGCCTTGTATGGCTGCGGCGACACGCTGCACCGTAGCGCCGGGTGCACGAAGCCATAACTCCTGCGGCGGAAACCCCCGCCCGTCCGGATACCCTGCCTCCTCCATGCGTTTTGCCGCAAGCTGAGAATCAAAAGCCTGTCCCGGTTTTAGGCCCTCTCCGTCGTAGTCCTTGAAACCGGGTGGTAACATGCCGTACGCCGGTTTGGCCGTCCCGTTCAGGACCACGCGACACAGGGTCTCCCGGTCGATCGCGCGTGCAAACGCTTCACGAACCCGAATATCGTCAAAAGGCGGTCGCTGTGTCCGGAAATACATGTACCATGTATTCATGTTGCGGTATCCGACCAGATCGGCGCTCAACTTGGGATCGGCCTTAACACGATCCAAATCGTTGAGGTCCACCCCGTCGAGGTCTACCTCGTCGTTTTCGTAGGGCAGCATGGTGGCCGAAGCCGGATTACGGAAGGTATAACGGACCTGCTGAAGTATGGGCTTGTATGGGCCGTTGTACAGCGGGTTAGGTTCGAAAATCATGTGTCTTCCGTGCATCCATTCCCGAATGGTATAGGGAGAGTTGGTGACCAAGTTGCCACCCTCGGTCCATTTGGGGCCGTATTTTTCGACGACCCACTGCGGAGCCAGAAAAGCATCGCCAAAAGATACGATATAGGGTAGATACGGCGCGGGGTGCTCGGTTTTGATTTCGACGGTCAACTCGTCTATCGAGCGTACGCCGAGTTGGGTGATGTCTTTGATTTTCACATGGTTGATGTCGCGGGCGTTTGCAATGTCATAATAGAAAAAGGCATAGATATTGGCGGACGCCGGATCGAGAAAACGGCGATAGGAGTATACTACGTCTTCGGCGGTGACGGGCCGTCCGTCGCTCCATTTGGCGTTGGGTCGCAGGTAAAAGGTCCATGTCTTGCCGTCCGGGGAAGATTCATAGCGTTCCGCCGCCGCAGGGATCGGCTCGCTGCGCTCGTTTCTCCGCAACAGCGGTTCGAACGGCAAGATCGTACCACGTGTGTCGTAAGGACGTATGCTGGAGTCGAGGCTGAGCGGCTCCGGTGTCATCAAACGAAGCGTTTGCTGTTCCGGTGGCAGACGATCGTCTTCGCCTGTCTTTTCTCCGGAACCGGCGTTTTCCTCAGGTCTCGAACAATTGGCCGTCACCCAGCAGAGCAAAAACATCGCCGCAATCCGGCGGAATACGACTCGGCGCATGGCGCAACTCCTTGTAAATAAGCGTGTGTACGAACCCCCCGCCCTCACGCTAAAAGTAAATTTTGGAAAACAACACCGGACGGTAACAAATCCCGAAGATCGAGAAACACGTCCGTTGTGTCAACCCGATACTTGACTTTCCCACGTGATCCGGCTTCTTTGAGAGGATGGAGAAAGGACACGCCATGACACGAAAAACGCCACGCGATTCTGAAGACCGGGCCGTACTCAATTCACTCGAATCGACGTATTGTCCCGATGTCATAAAACAGGCGCGGGAAAAACAGGACGAGATGCTTGTCCGCCGGTTTCGGGGACATGCATATGCGATTGCCGACATCGGTTGCGGAACCGGTTATCACGGGTCGATTTTTGCCCCGACCTGCCGTCTTTATCACGGTTTCGAGATATCCCCGGAAATCGCGGAGATCGCCCGTGTCAGATGGGCAAAGGAGGGGCTTTCCAACACGGCACTGTTTGTCGGCGATGTGGCGGATGCCACGCCGGCGTCGGCGTTCTACGATCTGGTCTTTTGTCTTTATTTTACACCGGGCAATATCCGGGACAAATCCGGGGATATGGCACGCTATACGGACGCCTATCTTGACCAAAATCCCCGGTTCGTTACGGTGTTTTCCCGTTTTTACCGCGCACTCAAAACGGGTGGCACCCTGTTGCTGACGATATACAAGGACACGCCGGAGGCGGAAGCCGCGCAGATCGACTTTTATGAACACACCGGACAACAGGTGATCACACCACCGGGACTTCGGTTTGTGGCGACACGAGAAGGTTTCTGGTCGGCCCGCTGGACACGCCGAAGTCTGCTTTCCAATCTCAACGCCTGCGGTATCGCGGAGCCGGACATATGTTTTCACGATCTAAACGCCATTGCTTGGCTGATCGAGATCGGTAAATAGCCGATGGCATTTGACCGGGTGATAGGACAGGAGACGCCGCGCGAGCGGCTGATGGACGCCCTGAAACAAGGACGCCTAGCACATGCGTATTTGTTGCACGGTCCTCCGGGAACGGGGGCAGAGACTCTCGCTGTCGAACTGGCCAAAGCCGTCAACTGTTTGGAGGGCGACGGAGAGCCGTGTCAGGTGTGCCGAAGTTGTCGCAAAATCGCCGCTTTGCAACATCCTGACGTCCATGTGTATCCTCCTGCTTCGTCGTCGAAAACCACACGGGGAACAGATACCGGCGACAACGACGAAGACGAGCCGGAAGACCGTTCCGTCCGTATGGATGCTCGCACGGAACGTCGCATCACGCTTACCGGTCGGCTTGCAGAAGATCCCTATACGCCGCTCGACTTGAACAAAAACGATTTTATCTCGATAGACGATATCCGCGAGTTGCGTCAGGAAGCCAGTGCAAAACCGTACGAAGGACGCAGAAAAGTCACCATCGTGGTGTCGGCGGATCGGATGAACATTCCGGCATCCAACGCGCTCCTCAAAACACTCGAAGAGCCACCGGGAGCGCTTCTGTTGTTGCTTACCACGCATCGACCGCATCAGTTGTTGCCTACGATTCTTTCGCGTTGTCAACCGGTGCATCTGGCGCGGCTTGAAGAAGCGGAAATCCGCGAGACACTGGTAACTCGGTTTGGAACTCCGCCGCCCAAAGCGGCGCTGGCAGCCCGTCAGGCCGACGGAAGCCTGTCGCTGGCAATCCTGCGATCCGCACCGGAGGGGGAGCGGCTCTACGAAAAGGCAGCGGCATTTCTGGAAAGCGTGCATGCGGACAACGCACTCGGTCTGTTCGACGCCGTCGAACAACTCGCTGCGGCGCACAAAGAACAACCGGTGGTGGAACGACTTATCGATATCATGCTAAGATATTACAGAGACTTATTTTTGTTGATCGTGGACCCGTCGATTACCGATATTATACATACGGACCGAGAGGCATGGTTGCGGCAGACCGCCGCGCGTCTTGCGCCGGAACAGGTCGAGACGGGTATACGGGCGCTTGAGGCCGCAAAACGCGATATTGCCTGCAATGCGCACTTGCAACTGGCGTTGACCGTCTTGGCGCTCCGTTTGAGATCTTTGCCCGCAAAGACCGTCCAAACCGTTCGATAGCACTATACGAGAGAGCAAAGCGCGCTATGGAAATCCTATACGATGTAGAATTCAAAGGACGACGCAAGGTTCAATACCGGAACCCGAACAAACTTCCGGTCGGCCCGTCCGACTACGTGGTCGTAGAGGCCGAAAGAGGCGAACATTACGGTCGTGTCGTTCGGGTGATCGAGATCGATGAAATCGCGCCGGAAACACCGTGTGTACTCCGTTTTGGCAACAAGGAAGATCAGGATCGCGTGATCAAAAATCAGTTTCGGGAAAAAGAAGCGTTTGTGTTTTGCAAAGAACAAATCGCCCAACAAGACCTGCCCATGAAACTGGTAGACGTGGAATATCAAATGGATGGGGCACGGGTCACCTTCTTTTTTACCGCCGACCAGCGCATCGACTTTTGTGAGTTGGTCAAAACGCTTGCTGCCGTCTACCGAACACGTATCGAAATGCGGCAGATCGGGGCACGGGACGAGGCCAAGCGAAGTTGCTCGATAGGAAGCTGTGGGCGTCCACTTTGTTGCGGTGCGTTTTTAGATACGTTCCGGACCGTCACGACCGACATGATCGAACATCAGCATCTTTCACTGTCGCCTTCCAAATTGCTTGGCGCCTGCGGACGTCTCAAATGTTGTCTGCTTTACGAAGAAGGCTATTATGAAGAAGCAGGGAAACGTTTTCCCAAGCTGGGCGCACATATCGTCACCGAAACCGGTCCCTGCGAAGTGGTCAAGATAGACGTGATCGGCGACGCCATACTGGTCAAATACGAAACGGGCGTCATGGAGCGGATTCCGCGTTCGCGGCTTGGCAGCAGGGGTTGCGACCGCGGAGCATGTCACGACCATGAAGAAGAACATCATCACGGCACGCATACGATAGACGCTGTATTCGTCGATGGGTAATTTCGGGAAGGGGAGGCTGTGAACAGAAAGAAATTTCTGGTGACGGACGCATTGCCGTATGCCAACGGGAAACTACATCTGGGACATATCGCCGGGTCGCATCTGCCGGGCGACATCTATGTCCGCTACCAGCGGTCGAAAGGCCACGAAGTCCTTCATATCGGAGGTACGGACGATCACGGCGTGCCCATCACACTGGCCGCCGACCGAGCGGGTATAACCCCTCGACAGGTCGTAGATACCTACTATCCGCTCATCTCCGGCAGTCTCACCAAACTGGGCGTGACGTTCGACAATTTTTCACAGACATCGCGTCCCATCCACTACGAGACTGCACGCGACTTTTTTACCCGGCTTTACCAAAAAAATTGGTTTGAAGTCAGAGAGGTAGACCAACTCTATTGTCCTTCCTCCGGGCGGTCTTTGCCGGATCGCTATGTCGAAGGAACCTGTCCGCATTGCGGACACGACCGGGCGCGTGGAGATCAGTGCGAAAAATGCGGGGCGATGCTCGACGGCACACAGCTTATCGACCCGCGGAGCGATCTGTGCGACGGCCCGCTGGAAGTGCGCAAATCCTCGCATTACTATTTTCTGCTGTCGCGGTTTCAAACCCAACTTCAAACTTGGCTTCGCACAAAAACCGACTGGAAGGAAAACGTACTCAACTACTGTGCCGGGTGGTTTGAGCGGGGACTGGACGATCGCCCCATCAGCCGCGATCTCGACTGGGGCATCCCGCTTCCAGTCGAAGGGACCGACGGCAAGGTGATGTACGTCTGGTTCGAAGCGGTGATCGGATACGTGTCCTCGACCCGTGAGTGGGCCATCCGCACCGGTGATCCGGAAAAATGGAAGGAGTTCTGGTTTAATCCGGACTGCACGCTCGTCCACTTTCTCGGCAAGGACAACATCGTTTTTCATGCGATCCTATGGCCCGCCATGCTTATGGCACACGGGGATTTTATGCTCCCGACACATGTGGCGGCCAACGAGTTTTTGAACATAGAAGGCCAGAAACTGTCCACCAGTCGCAACTGGGCCGTATGGCTGGACGAATTTCTTGAGGCGTTTCCGCCCGACCCGCTTCGCTATTATCTTGCGTCGGTTGCGCCGGAAACCAAAGACACCGATTTTGCATGGAAGGATTTTCAAGCCCGTAACAACAACGAACTGGCCGATATCTTTGGCAATTTTATCAACCGGAGTCTCACGTTTATCACCCGGTACTATGACGGCGTGATTCCCACCCCCGCCGTTTTCAACGCAGACGACAAAGCCACCCTTGCCATGCTGATCTCGGCAACCGGGGCCATAGGAAGCTGTTTCGAGACGTTTCAGGTCCGGGCCGCCGTACGCGAGATGATCGCGGCAGGCAACCATCTCAATAAGTATTTCAACGACCAACAGCCGTGGCTTACCCGCAAGACGGACCCCGACCGCTGTCGGACGGCGCTGTACGTATGCGCGCAGGCCGTACGAACGCTGTCGGTGGTTATGGCCCCCATTTTGCCATTTTCGTCGGAACGGATATGGATCATGCTCGGTCTTTCCGGATCGGTTCACGAAACCTTGTGGGACGACGCCGGAACCCACTCCATCCCGGCGGGACACCGGATCGGCACGCCGGAAATCCTCTTTTCCAAAATCGAAGATGCGGTGGTAGAGCGCGAAATCGCTCGGCTTGGCCAACCCACCTCCGCATCGGTCGAAACGCTCAAAACGCCGCCGCCCGAACCCCCCAAGCAAACTGCTTCCATCCCGATTACGGATTTTCAGCGGGTCGAACTACGCGTGGCGGACATCCTGTCTGCCGAGCGGATCCCGAAAGCGGACAAACTGTTGCGGCTGCGTATCCGGATCGGGGCCGAGGAGAGACAGATCGTAGCAGGTATTGCTACGCAGTACGATCCGGAGACGTTACCGGGTAGTCAGATCGTCGTGATCGCCAACCTACAACCCAGCGTGATTCGCGGCGTTGAGTCGCAGGGCATGCTACTTGCAGCCACCGGAGAAGACGGCGCTCCGATTTTGATCCGACCCGAAAAACCGGTTTCTTCCGGCGTGCGGGTAAAATAACCCCGCATGTTTGTAGACACCCATGCCCATATAATGGCCGCCGAGTTTGACGATGATCGGGACGCCGTTATACAGCGCGCGGTCTCTGTAGGCGTTGCCCGGATTGTAGCGGTCGGATACGATCTCGCCACCAGCCGGGCGGCCATAGACCTCGCCACGCGCTACAACGGTGTATACGCGACCGTCGGCATACACCCGTGTCACGTGGCGCAAGCCGGTCCCGGCGATTTCGAAGCCATAGAAGAATTGACCGTGGATAAGCGCGTGGTAGGCGTCGGCGAAACCGGTATCGACCTGTACTGGGACAAATCGACGTTTCCCCTGCAGGAACGGGCGTTTCGCTGGCATATCGAATTAGGAAAGAAAACCGGTCTGCCCGTTATCGTACACGACCGGGACGCGCATATCGAGGTCATGACCGCGCTTGCCGACGCCGGCGCATCCGAAGCCTCGATCGTGTTGCACTGTTTTACCGGTGACGAAAACATGGCGTATGAGGCCGTTGCCGCCGGTTATCATCTTGGGTTCGGCGGCGTGGTGACGTTCAAAAAGAATACGATCATAGATGTTGCGGCACGCCTTCCTTTAGACCGCCTGTTGATAGAAACCGACTCCCCGTATCTCGCGCCGGTTCCGTATCGCGGAAAACGCAACGAACCGGCCCATGTCCGCCATACCGCCGAAGCCCTTGCACGCGTACGAGAGATAACCGTGGAGACGCTTGGCGCAGCCACGTCGGAAAACGCTTGCCGCGTGTTCCAACGTATGTCATGACGAGTATGTCCCTTCCCTCCATACCCGCTCTGCTTCGTCGGTATGGTATACGCCCCGACAAAAACCGAGGTCAGCATTTTCTCATCAACGATGCGGTCGCGGCCCGTATCGCCGAAACCGCGCACCTGTCATCGGACGACTTGGTGCTGGAGATCGGACCGGGAACCGGCGCGCTTACCCGCCATCTGCTGCCTGTAGCCCGTCATGTCTGCGCCGTTGAGATCGACCCGTATCTGGTAGAACTACTGCGCGCCGAATATGCACATACGCCCCACCTGACGGTGGTACACGGCGACATGCTCAAGATCGATA
>VGJU01000154.1 GCA_016867335.1 Candidatus Zixiibacteriota bacterium
GGTGTATGGGAGTCAAGAGGAGGTACGGACGATGTTGATCGAGACGTTGGAGCGGGACAGACGGAAGCGGTTCGAGGAAGGGCTCAATTTGTCTACTTTCGAAACGTTTTTCCCCGAAAAACGCCCATTTTTTTTTGGAAGGCGCGCAGATATTCAATACGCCAATGGACCTGTTCTACTCACGCCGCATAGGCCGTCCACCGAGCCGTTCCGCCCGAGTCCCTACAGGCGGCAGACTACTTGACAACCCACCCGCTACCGACATAGTCGGTGCCGCCAAACTGACGGGCCGGACCCAGCGCGGCACTACACTCGGTCTCATCTCCGCGATCACGGCCCGTGAATTCGCCGCCGTCGCCGACTCAAACGACGTGCGCACGCAAAATCTCGTCGAACCGAGAGCCGTTTACAACGTATTCCGACTAAAACAGGACGTGCTCAAAAACTCCTCCATCGGTCTTATCGCTACCCATGCAACGCGAACAGGCGAATTTCCCGCTACGGTCGGCGGCGTGGATTGGAATCTCAACTTTGTCAACAACATGTACAACCTTTCCGGGCAGGTGGCCGCCAGCCGAGCCGGACAGAGCACCAGAGCCACAGGCATGGGAACCGAAATCCGTTTTTCGAAATTCGGTGGCAAACACATAAGCGGATCCGTCGGTTATGAAGGATACAGCCGCCAGTTTCGCGCCAACGACCTCGGTTTTGTCCGAAGATCCCACTTTCACTCGCTCAACGGATGGATCAACCTCCGTGGCAACGATCCGTGGCGATTTACCCGCCGTAGAAACGTCAACCTCAATATCAATACCCGGTGGAATACCCGAGGGGCTAAACTCAATCAGAACGTCAACTTTAACGGCAATGTCCAGTATACCAACTACTGGTTTACAGGGGGTGGTTTTGGACGCAGTTTTTCTACACAGGACGACCGGGAGACAGGCGGCAACGGACTCGTGAGAATCCCCGACTCCTACTTCGGATGGTTTTTTGTCGAGTCGGACTTTCGCCGGCGCGCAAGCGGCGAAGCCTTTTCCGACTTTGGCCAGGAGCGGGACGGGAAAAATTTTGGCACCGGAATCTTTGCCCGATTTCAACTGGCTTCCAACATTCAAGTGCAGTTCGGCCCCAACTACAACATCACCCGCAATGTCACCCGCTCGGTTGCCAATGTGGTCGATTCCGCCAATGGCAATGCCAATCGAGCCGTGTTTGGCAAACTCGACACCGACAACTTTAGTTTGGTGACCCGCGCAAGCATCACCTTTACCAAAGACCTGAGTTTTCAACTGTACAATCAGTTGTTTTTTGCCTACGGCGACTATCGGAGTTTCAAAGCGCTGACTTCGCCTACCACGTTTGGCCCGCTGATGCCAGAGCTTTATACCGGTAATCCCGACTTCAACAGTCGCTCGATGAATGTCAACGCCGTGCTTAGGTGGGAATACCGGCCCGGTAGCAAGCTGTTTCTCGTGTGGTCGCAAGCGCGAAGCGGGTCGGGAACCCCGGGTGACGGCTCGTTTGGGCGCAACCTGAGGGGCATATTCGACGCGCCAGGTGAAAACGTCCTTCTGCTAAAAGTCAATTACTGGTGGAACATCTGACCGGCTCCCGCGACCGTTTCGAACGTCTTAGGCAAAACGGCATCCCCCTGTATCCGGCGCGATGCTGGCGCACCCATGCCGTCGCGCAGACGCTTTTGCCCGGCGTGACCGATGTGGTGCTTGCGGGGCGTCTGACCTTGATGGATGCGGACAGCGGAACCGCCGTACTCGCAGACGCTTCCGGGCGTATCCCCCTTTACGCCCCTCCAAGTATCACCGCTTGCTGGACCGATCTCGCATCAGACGACATCGTAGAATGCGCGGGAACTGTGCAAAACGGGGTGTTGCGCCTCCACGAACTCCGCCTGCTCGTCCCTTCGCTGTCGCCCGCACCCGAAACCATCCCCACCGCGTCGGTCGTCCTGCGCGCCAACATGCTCTCGCATATCCGTCGTTTTTTTGATACACGCGGGTTTATCGGTGTCGATACCCCCACTTTTATGACCGTTCCGGACCTCACTCCAGCGCTCGTATCGTTCCGGACCATCTACCGGGACGATGCAGGCAAAACCGTCCCGCTCTATCTTCAGACCTCCCCGGAACACTACATGAAACGGTTGCTGGCCGCAGGATACGAACGGATATATCAACTCTGCCGGTTTTATCGCAACGGCGAACGATTTTCCGTCCACAACCCCGAATTTACAGGTTTAGAGTGGTACGAAGCCTATACCGACAGCTACGGGGTCATGCAAACTACACAAGAACTGGTCGCTTCGATGGCCGTCGCCCTTAACCAAACCCATCTGCTGAACTACCGGGGCCGGACGATAGACCTTTCCCCGCCATGGCCGCGTGTAACCGTGCGAGACACTTTTCTAACCAACGCAGGAATCGACCTTGACGGCTGCGAAGCGATGGCAGATTTTCGAGAACAGGCCGTTGCCGGCGGTTTCGAAACACGGGACAACGATACGTGGGACGATCTGTTTTACCGGATTTTTACACAAGCCGTAGAGCCTGCTCTTCCGGCGGACCGTCCGGTCTTTGTGACCGAATATCCGGCGCAACTTCCTTCCCTGGCTCGGTGCGTCCCCGGCAACGACCGCTATGTGGAACGGTTCGAACTCTATATCGGTGGTCTCGAACTCGCCAACGCCTTTACCGAACTAAACGATCCGGTGGAACAGGGCCGGCGTTTCGAGACACAACGAGAGCTCAAAATACTCCTGGAAGGATATCCGGGCGGGGTGGACGAAGCTTTGCTCGCGGCGCTTGCCTACGGTATGCCGCCTTCGGGCGGGATCGCGCTTGGCGTGGATCGCCTGCTCATGCTGTTTGCCGACGCCGCCCACATCGACGAAGTGTTGCCGTTTGTCCCTCTACACGACAAAAAACCGTAGGCCGTTCTCCATGTCTATCCGGCACATCCTGCTGATCCGGCTTCGGTATATCGGAGACGCGGTGCTGACCTTGCCACTGGTACGGGCATTGCAAGCAGCGTTTCCCAAAGCGGAGCTTTGCTATCTTGCCGAACCCGGCCCCGCGTCGCTCCTGATCGGTCAACCCGGCATCGACGAGGTGATCGTGCTTGACCGTGCTTATTTTGCCGGTCTTTCGCCGTTGCGCCGGTTTCGGGAACATCTAAAGTTTTTTTCCATGCTCCGCCGACAGCGGTTCGACCTTGTCATCGACCTGTTTGGCAATCCTCGCAGCGCCCTGCTCGCATACGCTTCCGGCGCACCGCAACGCATGGGGTTCGATGTGCGCGGCAGAGGCATGGCGTACAATCTCAAAATACAGCGCGGCGACTCGCCATGGGCGACCGACGCCTATCTCGACGCGGCCCGTACGCTAGGCATCGCCGTGACCGAAGACCGCCCGCGTTTGCATGTCTCCGAAGCGACGGATCGTTGGGCGGCGGATTTTCTGGAAACGCACGAACTTTTCCACCGCCGGCTTCCGATCGGTTTGTATCCCGGCGCAAGTTGGCCCGCCAAAAAATGGCCTGCCCACCGGTTTGCCGAAATAGCCGACCGGCTCACCGAGACGTTTGGCGCAAGCGTCGTGCTGGTATGCGGTCCTCAGCAGGAAATGCTGGTCAAAGAGATTCAGAACCACATGAAATCACCCGCCTTAGTCGCCGGCCCTGTCGATCTGCCGCTGATTGCCGCCCTGATCCGACGACTACGTCTTTTTATTTCCAACGATGGCGGTCCCATGCACATCGCCGCTGCGGTCGGCACACCCACCGTCGGAATTTTCGGCCCCAGCCGTCCCGACATCTGGTTTCCTTATCCGGAAAAAGAGGGTTACATGGCCCTCAAATCCGACCGATCCGACTGTTGCGGAAAGGATTTCTGCGACCGAGCGACCCCGTGTATAGAGGACATTTCCGTAGCCCGTGTCTTCGAAGCCGCCACAGAAGCGTTGCGCGCAACGGAGCGTCCCGCGTGAGTACTTCCGACCCTCAGCGTATCCTTATCGTCAAACTGCGTGCGATCGGCGACGTGGTCATGGCGACACCGGTCATCGAAAATCTGCGAAACCGGTTTCCAAACTCCCATATCGCTTTTCTCACCGAAGAAGCCTCGGCGGACGCAGTACGGTTCAACCCGTTTCTCGACGAGTGTATCGTGCTGTCTCGCAAAAGCTGGCAGCAAATGTCGTGGCGCAAAAGCTGGCCCGGTCAGATCGCCTTTTTACGTGGTTTGCGACAAAAGCGCTTCGATCTTGTCATCGACCTCTTCGGCAATCCCCGGAGCGCCCTGCTCACTTGGATGACAAATGCGCCGCAACGGGTGGGATATGCGTTTCGTATCCGAAAATACGCCTACACACAGGCGATAGAACCGCGTGGCGGTGACGTTCATGAAGTGGAGTTTCACTTGGATGCGCTACGCGCCTTGCACATTCCCGTGCGCACGACAGCTCCGCGCCTCGACACACCGGACGAACTCCGGTTGCGGGCCGGTCAGTGGATGGAAATACAGGGAGCAACGGACGGACGTCCGCTGGTGGGGCTTAACCCCGGTGGGGGATGGGCGATCAAACGGTGGCCACCCGACCGATTTGCCACGCTGGCCGATCTGTTGACCGACCGCTACGATGCCCGTATCCTGCTGTTGTGGGGGCCGGGAGAGCGTTCCATCATAGAGACGGTCGCGGGGGGTATGAAAACGCAAGCGCTCCTGCTCCCGGAAGTATCACTTGCGGAACTTTGCGCCTTTCTCCGGCATTGCACAGTGGTGATCAGCAACGATAGCGGTCCCATGCACATGGCCGCGGCGGTCGGCGTTCCCACCGTCGGTATTTTTGGCCCGACCCATCCGGTGTTGCAGGGACCGTACGGACCGGGGCATCGGTTTATCCGCGAAGAAACGGTTGCCTGTCTCGGATGCAACCGGCTTTCCTGTCCGATCGGCAATATCTGTATGACGCGTCTTGCTCCGGAAACCGTATTCGATGTCGTGCGTACCTGTTTCGAGCATAAACCTTGAAACAGGTACGGCGCTATCGGATAAACGGTGTTTCGCGGGTAAAGTCGGGACGGTAGTAATCGGCGCTGTCGAATTCCTGTGCCCATCCTTCTTCGAGTCCCATCGTTTCGAGCAGATCGAGCACGCGATAGTATTCCATGGGCTGGATGCGGCGGTTTACAAGGTTCGTTTCCCGGGCTTTGTGGGTGGGATAATACTGCGCCATGACGCTGAGCGAGACGTGCGGACTTAGCCGGTCTCGGATAAAACGAAGCGTGTCACGGCTACCCGCCAGATCGTTGGGCAACACCAAATGGCGTATGACAAGTCCACGTTTGATCAGCCCGTCATCGCCCATCACGACCGTATCGCCCAACTGTCGGTGCATTTCCGTCAGCGCCGACCGGGCATGATGCACATACCCCTTTACTTTGGAATACTTCCACCCCATCTCCTCTTCGCTGTATTTCAGATCGGGTAGATAAACGTCGATGACCCCGTCGAGCAGACGAAGGACGGGCAGTGCGTCGTAGGCGTTGGTGTTGTATACGAGCGGAAGCCGTAGACCGAGCGGAACAGCCAGCAGAACGGCACGAACGATCTGTGGAACAAAGTGCGTAGGGGAGACGAGACCTATGTTATGGCAACCTTTGTCCTGCAGTTCGATCATGATTTCGGCCAAACGCTCGACGGACACTTCACGGGTGCGTTCGGTTCGCCAGTTCTGGCTGATCTGATAGTTTTGGCAGTAGACGCACCGCAGGTTGCAGTTGCCAAAAAAGATATTGCCCGCGCCGTGGGTTCCACACAAGACAGGCTCTTCGCCAAAATGGGGAACGTATGCGGAGACGATGGGGTTACGCCCCGAATAGCAGGCGGCGATTTCGTTGCGAAGACGATCTACGCGGCAATCGCCCGGACAGACGGTGCAGGAAGCAAGCATCCGTTCCAGCCTGTCCGAGCGCCGTGCCAGTTCGCCGGAGGGGTAAAGCGCCCTGTAGGACGGCTGCCATCGGGCCGCGCAAACCGATGTGGACATGGTTCTATTTGACTCGTTCGTACACTGAAGTCCACTGCATCATCTGGGAAGGATCTTCACGGCTTGGCTGTTCGCGGGTGCGTGTCAGCTTGTCGCCTTCCAGTACCGCACGGGTGGAGGTGGACCTCCCTACGCTACGCGGGTCGCGCGCCACCTGCGGGGTCAGCGTAAGTTGCTGATTGGCGTAGGTGTAGGTTCCCGTGCTGGCGTCAAAAGCGTCATAGGCGATCAGTTTTTCCAGATCCGTGGGCGGATCGCTGTACATACGATCCGCCTCCATCCACGTCTGGCTATACCAGCTGCCATGAAAAAGAAGCACGCCTGCACCCGGATTTTCGATAGGGGTGGCGTTTCCGCTTTCGGTGACCGTAATGCTGGTGAGTTTCCATGCGCCCGCGAGTGGTTCCTCCCCCGGTGGTTGGGCACAGGAAAGAATCGACAGCAAAGCAAATGAAACGACGCTGACCCGGAACGTGTTCGACATACTGCACCTCCTGCGAAATGGCAATTAGGACCAGACGTAAATTTCGGGATCCTCGACCGAGTATCCGATAAAGCTGGCAAGCACGATGCGCGGGTTGGGCCCTTCCACGGCCGGGACTTCGTGAATCAGCCGCGTATTGAAGAAATACAGGTCGCCCGGTTCCAAATCGACACGATAACCACCTATGCCTTGTTCTTCGGCATACCGGGGGAAGGTCTGAGTGGCAATATATCTCTGCACATCGGGTGTCCATAGACACCGGTGAAGGATGGCCTGCGCGCAACGCCCTTTATGGACGGCGTTCTGGAAGCACATCACACCGGCAAACTGGTGGACAAAACGGGTGACGGCAAAAGCGAATCTTTTCTCCCGAAGGGTTACATGGTCGATATGGGGGTGATATTGATGTCCCGTGTAGTGAACGCGGAAAATCGCCGGGCCGTATAGACGCCCGTCGGGTTCCCGGGCTGTCATTACGTGTTTCCGTGTGTCGAGCGCCGCTAGCGCGTCGTAGATAGTCTTTATGGGGTGGTCAAACCCGTCAAAAAGCGTTTCGAAAAGCGCATGGGTTTCCACGGCGTGCGCGAGAAACGCTTCGCGGTCGTTGCCCCGGTTCCCGAGGCTCGTGCCGATATCGATGCGGGTGGCGGGGTCGGCAAGACCGGTCTCGGCGTCTTGAGGGTCACGCATCAGTCCGCGTTCGATAAACCGCCGGACCAGCCCCTCGCAGTGCGCCGGATCGTACGCGCGTCGAAGGATGACCGCCGGGATGTGGGCTTCGGCAAGCGCGCACAACGGATCGGCTTCAGCGGAAAGGACGGAGGGTAGATCGGGACCGAGCGGCTCCCAAGAAGGTGCGGCAGACATGGTTTTTATCCGGAAAGACGTGAACGGCAAGCAGACAGCGAACCCAATATACCGGCCCACAAGGGGGTTGTCGAGTATATTTTCGGATCCGTCCGTCATCGAAAATTTTTGGATGCGTTTATTTCGCCGTAGGCGCTTGGGTATTATCTCTTTATTTTACCGTCTCTACAAGATACCCCTCTAAAACGGCAGGATATGAACGCATGATTTTTCTCGACATCCTCCTCGGCATCATCGCCCCGATTTTTGTCCTCATCCTGATCGGTTACTATCTGGAGAAAAAATATACGTTCGACGTACAGGTGTTGACCAAGATTCTGCTGTATCTGGTCATGCCCGCCACGATCGTGACTACGTTGAGCGGTTCGACGCTTTCATCGAACCATTTGGAAACGACGGTCGTATTCTGTTTGGTCATGATCGGCGTGCTGTTTGCGCTCAGCCTGCTCTGTTCGCTGATGTTGAGACACGGACGAGAAAAAACCAGAGCATTCGGTTTGTCGGTGATGTTCTACAACAGCGGCAATTTTGGGTTTCCGGCAAGCGACCTGGCGTTTCCGGGGCTGGGTCTGGCGATCCAGGTGATCGTGCTGGGGGTCCAGAACGTCATCAACTTTACGTTTGGTATTTTTCTGGTGTCTGCCGGACGGTTTCCGGTGTGGGAAGCGGTACGGAAGACCCTTTCCATGCCGTTTGTCTACGCCCTGTTGCTGGTCGTGGTGATACGTTTTTTTGACATTCGGCTTCCCTCTATGATCGGGCTTCCTCTCAAATATCTCAGCGGGGCGTTGATTCCGATGGCGCTGCTGGCGCTCGGCATCCAGCTTGGCAAAACACGCGTCCGGGAGGAGATAGGACACAGCATAGTCTCCGTGATCTGCCGGTTGATCATTTCCCCTGTCATCGGTTTTGTGCTCGCGCTCGTTATGAAAGTCGATCCGCAAATCGCGCCGATTCTCGTGTTATCCACGAGCTATCCTACCGCTATCAATACCGCGCTTATCGCCATGGAAATCAAAAACGAAGAGGCATTTGCCGCCAATGCCGTATTTCTTTCCACGATATGGAGCGCGCTGACCGTGGCGGTCGTTCTTTTTGCGGTCAGGGGGTACTGGCCGGTTCCGTAATACGGTTTTTTCAGCCTGTTTTGATCAACACGACACCCATTACGATCACACCTGCCGCGACAAGCCGTAGCAGACCGTATGGTTCGCCTAACATCCGCACGCCGATCAGCACGCCAAAGAGCGCGCCCACCTGACGGATGCTGGCGGCCTGCGAAACGTCGCTGATCTCCAGTCCATACCGATACAGATAAAACGATCCGTATAGCAAAAAACCCCCGCAAAGCGCCGTGCCGGGCGTCGTACGCAGAACCTCCAGACACCGGGCGCGGCGGTTTGGGTCGGTCAGCGTGGCCGCGGTAAGCATCAAAAACATAAAAACGATGACATACGAGGTAAAAACAAAAAAATTGGACGCGATAACCCCTTGTTTGTCCACCACAGCCCCGAACGAATAGAGAAACCCCGCCAACAACGCATACCGGGCCGCCCTGCCGTCGATCCGGAGTGTCCGCCGGATTTTTGCCACACCGGAGCGGCGTAACTGAATCAAAAACGCCCCGGCAAATACGACGCCGATGCCGATTAGTGTCTGTGAAGAAGCGATTTCACCCAAAAACAGATAGGCAAGCAGCGGGATGTACAACGGGCCGGTGGTGGAAAGGGGATAGCTGAGCGAAAGATCGCCGCCGTCGGCGCTATAGGCGACTCCGGTCGCCAGATGGTAAAGTGTGTAGAACGAAGCCGCAAGAAAGGCATGGACCCAAATGACCGGACGATCGGGAACGGTAAACTCGGTCGGCAGCCACAGGGCCGTCAGCAAGATGATCGCCGAGGCCGCCGCATACATGGACCAGTAAAACAGTACCTTGTCGCGGCTGGTCTTGACAAGCGCGTTGTAGGCGGCATG
>VGJU01000155.1 GCA_016867335.1 Candidatus Zixiibacteriota bacterium
CCGATAAAAGGTGTCTCGTTGTGCCGAATTCAGTTTCATGGCCGGATTCCGGTGTGGGGTTTGTCGCGGACGATTTGGTTGCAAGTATAGCATCCTCGTACACGAAATACAAGACGTTGTTGATCCGTATGCGTCTGTCTTTTCCAAACGAGCCGGGCACGGTTGTCGTCACGTAGAAGACGGGGTGAAGAAACGCCCAAACCAGGATATTCTGTTGTACCGGATACGCAAGGTCGGTAAATTAGGCGAATTGTCAATGGATAAGAACCATCGGTATAAAACGCTGCCCTGCGTGTCGGGGCGATAGGATGCGAAAATAAAATCGACGACGTCCGATACGCAGACAGGCACACCGCTCGGCAGTCTTTATCCATTTTTGCGCGATCTGGCCGGCGCATCGCATTTTGACCATTCATTTTTACAACCGCACTTTCAGGATTTGGCGGCATGGAAGGAGGCGACCCACGCGCTGTTATGGAACGCCATCCCAGAGCAGGTCGAACCGGGCGATTTCGATGCGGAAGTCGTTGAACGGGTAGACGCCGGTGACCATATCCGGGAAAAGGTATATTTCTCTTCGACACCGCATACACGGGTTCCGGCGTATGTGCTCCTGCCCAAAGGAGTTTCCGGACCGATTCCGGGTCTGGTGTGTTTTCACGACCATGGCGGTATGTACTACTGGGGCAAGGAAAAAATCGTCGATTGCGGCGAGGAGCATCCCGTACTGGCCGAGTTCAAGAAAAAGTGTTATAGCGGACGTTCGTATGCCACCGACTTTTGCCGGGCCGGGTATGCGGTGATTGTTATCGACGCCTTGTACTGGGGCGAACGTCGGCTGATTACGGATGAAGATGTGCGGCGGGGTGTCAACGACCGTTCGAAATGTGAATCCGCCGACGCCATCCGACAAACAAATTTTCGGAGCGCTGCAAGCGAGGATGTGGTAGCCCGCGCGCTATTTCAGCTTGGCCATACCTGGCAGGGCATCTGGCTTTGCGATGAAATCCGAAGTTTAGACTATCTGCTGACACGTCCGGAGGTAGATCCAGAGTGTATCGGGTGTGTAGGGCTTTCCATCGGCGGGTTTCGCTCCGCACAGTTTGCGGGGATGGAAAAACGCGTTCGGTGCGCCGTGGTGGCCGGATGGATGACTACCTATGGGGCCATGTTTTCGTATCGCCCTGAAAACACCCACTATCTACAGTACGTGACCGGCGCGTATCGGTATATGGACCTGCCCGATTTGGTCTCGATGTGCTGTCCCGGCGGGTTGATGGTCATTCACGGTCACCTGGACGACCTGTTTACCGCCGAAGGCGTGGCCGATGCGTATCGCAAAATCCGGGGCGTTTACGAAAAGGCAGGCGTTCCGGACCATGTTCGTCTGCTCTATTACGACACGCCCCACGAGTTTAACACGGAGATACAGACCGAGGCGCTGGCGTGGCTGGACCGGTGGCTAAAAAACGAACGGGGGACGATATGAGCGCGGCGTTATCCATTCTGTTAGTGGACGAAGAGGACATCGTTCACCAGACGCTTGGCGATTATCTACGCACGGCAGGGCATACCGTAGATGAGGCTCGGTCGGGCGCGGCGGCGCTCAAGATGATCCGTGAGGGAGCCTACGACATCGTCCTGACCGATGTCATGATGCCCGGCATGGACGGTCTTGAGCTGTTGTCGCGCATACAGGAAGAATGGCCTGACCTGTCTGTGGTGCTCATCACGGGACACGGTCACATGGAGATGGCGGTGCAGGCGCTCCGACTTGGCGCGGCCGATTTTCTCAACAAGCCCGTCAAACTAGTCGAATTGGACGGCGTCATCGAAAAGGCGGCGCGGCTCGAACGTATCTACGCTCCGCGAGACGGTGGGCCGACTCCAGACCGACGAGGACGCCCGTGTCCGCAACCGGAGTCTGGTCGGCGAGAGCGCGGCCATGCGCAAGGTGCGCGAGCAGATACGACAGGTCGTGGATGCCGAGTGCGAGACGATCCTGATTACGGGAGAGACGGGGACTGGCAAAGAGGTAGTGGCACGCGAGATTCATTTTCAAAACGGATGGGAGACGCGACCGTTTATCGCGGTCAGTTGTCCAGCCATTCCGGAGACGCTGATCGAGAGCGAACTGTTTGGGGCGGTAAAGGGGACCTATACGGGCGCGGGTATGGACCGTCCCGGTTATTTCGAGTTGGCCAACCGAGGGACATTGTTTTTAGACGAGATCGCCGACCTGTCGCCATCGGCACAGGCGGCGTTACTACGCGTGCTGGAAACGCGGACGCTTAGACGAGTGGGCGGGACGCGCGAGATCGCCGTGGACGTGCGCGTGGTGGCCGCCACAAACGTGCCTATGGAAAGGTTGATCGAACAGAGACGGTTTCGGAGCGATCTGTACTATCGTCTCAACCTGTTTACCATAAATCTTTCGCCGCTCCGCGAGCGACGCGAAGACATCCTGCCGCTGGCCACGCATTTTCTGGACGCCTACGCCACACGGCGGGGGCTTGACCTCAACGGGTTTTCGGACTAGGCCCGGCGGCGGCTGACCGGGTACGGCTATCCGGGCAACTCGCGCGAACTGCGTCACATCGTCGAGCGTGCCGCCATGCTATGCCGGGCAGGGCTTATCCTCCCTGCGCATCTGACGTTGCCGGAAAACCCCGCAGACCCGTCGCCGGATAAACGCGCGAGCGGGACACCTGCGGAGACCGAGGCGGCGTCCGAAGAGCGCGACCGCTTGCTACACGCGCTCGAAAAGGCGAAATGGAACCGGCGCCAAGCCGCCAAAGACCTCGGCATTCCGTATGCGACGTTGCGGTACAAAATGCAGCAGATGGGGCTGTAGGGGCGGTTTATCGTAGCCATATACCCCCGGCGTCTTACTTCACCCCCGACAGCGCAAACCCCAATCCAAACACCAGCGCCGCGGCGACAAACCCGGCAAACACTGGTTTTGCCCCACCTTCACGGACCATGCGAAACTCCGTCATCAGTCCCACGCCCGCCATGCCGCAGGTGATCAGCCATACTGCCACATCGTCGATGACATCGGCTACTGACAGGGTATAGTCGCCTTGACCCCACGGAAATCGGTCGGTCAGATGAAAGGTGATTTCGGGTAGACAGCCAAAGGTGCGCAACACGGCAAGCACGAAAAACCCGACCACAAACCACGGAACAAACCCCGAAAACCGCATTGGAGCGCCGACGATCGGGTCACGCTTCCGGTTGCGCCACGTATAAAGAAAGCCCACGAGAAAAATAGCCGGACCGAGAAACGAGATGCGAGTCAGCTTGGTGATGGTGGCGACCTGTCCCGCCAACTGACCGTCTACGGGATGCGCGAACCCGGCGGCAATCACATGCGCGGTTACCTGAATCGACAGTCCGCACCAGATGCCATACGCCGAAGGGGCAAGCGCAAGGACGGCACCGACGATCGGAAACAAAACCATCGCCGCGATGCCCATCAGGTTGACGATAGCAATGGTTAGCGCGATATCGCGATCCTCCGCGCGGATCATGGGCGACAGCGCGACGATGGCGGCGTTGCCGCAAATGGCATTCCCCACGCCGAGCAGCAACCCCTGTTTCTCATCGACGCCCATCCAGCGGGCTATAAAGTAAACGGCGGGCAACATGACGACGATGACCACCACCGAATCGACGATGATCTGCGCCCCCACAGCAAGGACTTCATAGACGTCGAGACTGGCGCCCAGCAAAAAAATGCCGGTTGTCAGTATCGTTTTTACCGCCATCTGAATACCCGGACGCAACAGGGCGGCATAGCGGCCTAGCAGGGTATTGCGAAGCACCATGCCGAGGACGAGTGCCAACAGGACGTCGCTGACCGGATGCTGACCGGTGGAAAGGGTAAACGGAGAGAAGGGAAGCGTGTGAAAATAAACGGCGCAAACGGCAATAAGCAGACAGACGGCAAGACCGGGATACGGGCGGGTGGGGAGGGTTGGCGCGAGTTTTTCACGAAACCGTCGTTCGAACGACTCCTCGCGCTGGCTGAGGTTCAAATCCGGCCCTTTCCTTATGGCAAACCTTTGGTATGACGATTATAGCACCATGCCGCTCGTTTTGTCGTATTCCTGAGAAAAATACTCTTCGATGCTAAAGTACCGGGTTCCGGTGTCACACAGCACGGTGACGACCGTTGCCCCGGAGGATTGTTTTTCGGCAATTTTCCGGGCCGCCAGGACGTTGGCCCCGGAGGAGATGCCCACTAAAAGCCCCTCTTCCTCTGCCAATGACTGGGTCATGTGAAATGCCGCCCGGTCGTCTATCGTCACGATTTCGTCGATGATCTGTCGGTTGAGGATCGACGGGACAAAACCGGCGCCGATACCTTCGATGGCGTGCGCGCCCGGACGGCGTCCGCTCAGCACTGCCGAAGCGGCCGGTTCGACGGCGACGATGCGGATGGACGAGTCGAAGGCTTTGAGCACCTCGCCAACACCGGTAATGGTCCCGCCGGTTCCGACACCCGCCACAAACTCGGTGATCACGCCGCCCGTCTGTCGTAAGATTTCCGGTCCGGTGGTCCGGCGATGGGCTTCTGGATTGGCTGGATTTTCGAATTGACGCAGCGCTAGACAGTTCTCGTTCTGGCTGACGATCTCCTCTGCCCGGCGCACCGCACCGGTCATGCCTTCTTCGCCCGGTGTGAGCACCACGCGCGCGCCGTATCGGCTTACCAGCGCCCGGCGCTCATAGCTCAGGGTCTCCGGCATGGTAAGCACCAACCCATATCCCATGCGTGCGCTGAGCATGGCAAGCCCGATGCCGGTGTTACCGCTGGTGGCCTCCACGATCGTCATACCGGGATGCAGATCACCGGCCTCTTCGGCGGCACGGATCATGCTGAACGCAATACGATCCTTGACACTTCCGCCGGGGTTTGTATGCTCCATCTTGGCAAGGATGACGGCTCCACCGGACGGAGAAAGCCGTTCGAGTCGAATAAGCGGCGTCTCGCCGATAAAAGCGTGTATGAAACTCGGTATCACAGTATTCATGGCTACTGTCTCTTCGCCCCGCGCAAAGGGCAGTCTGTTCCTATACCCTCATGACCTGTTTCCCGCGAATCTACGCGATTTCGTTGGGACTGTCAACCCGTATAAGCAGGCCAAAACTGGGGCGGATCACCTCCTAAATCGACCGGCGCCACGTCTTCTCATACCACGACTGGACAAGACGCCAATAAGAAAGTACATTTACAAATACCGAAGACGCAGGGTTGCCAAAGACAAAATCAAACAGAACCCCCTCTCGTAAAACATGGAGACGATCCGGGAGGCGTTTATGTATACCTTTATCAAGATGGACGCTCCGTCATGTTGTCTTTTTTTGTTTGTATTGGCATGTACCGGTTCGCCCGTAGAAGAGTTGATGCAGGCGGAAACGGCTTTGCAGGGGGCACAGGCGGCGGGCGCGGAGGATTTTGCTCCGGATGCGTTCCAAGCCGCTGCCGACGCCATGGCGGACGCGCGTTCGAAAAACGAACGCAAGGATTTCGAAGGGGCGCGTCTTGCCGCGCTTGACGCCAAAGCCAAAGCCGATACGGCGCGGGCACACGTCGACGCTGGAAAGGAAATCATCAAAGCGGCGGTATCCGCCGGTCTGACAGCATTGACGGAAGAATGGAAAGGGATAGGCAGTGCGGCGACGGCCAAAACATGGGAAGGCATGGATCGAGAAAAGATGGAACGGCTTCGCCACAGCGTCGAAACCATGATCGAGGACGTTACCTATCTCCGCGACGCGGGCGACTACGCGGGTGCGTTGGCCGGCATAATAAACGCACCCGAGAAAATCGATCAAATCTCCATGATGCTGGAGCCTAAAACAGAATAGCCGTGTATTTTCGCAGACCGACGATTTGGCGACGGTCTTTTCACACAGGAGAGCAAACGATGACAACACTGCGCGGTATAGGGTCAGTCCTCGTCCTGACGGCTTTTCTGGCAGGATGCGGCAACAACATGGACTCATTTCAAGAACTGGTGCAGGAACTGGATGAGACCGAGCAGGAAATTCGGCTCAAACAGGACGACATCCGTAAGAAAGTACAGGAATACAACCGCCAGCATCCCGACAAACCCATCGATTCGGGGAGCTTGGACCGACTGATGCTGGACCCGGCCCAGGAAGCGGAACTTACCCGGCTTCTGGGCGCGGAGCAGGACGTATCTTATCGGGGGTTGGTACAACAGCTTGTCGATGCCCGCAAACAAATCAGCGATCTTCAAGAACAGACACGGATGCTTCAAGAGCAACTTCCCGCGCCCTATAGCGTCAAACGCGGCGACACGCATTTCGAGGTGGCAGTACGGTACTTGACCCAGAACCACGGGCTATCCGCCGCAGAGGCGCGCAAAGTCGTCGAGCAGACGGCGCTGGTGGAAGACCTTCAGGTGGGGTTTCAGGTGTGGATGTTGTATCAGGAGGGGGTGTTTGGCTCGTATGTAACACAGGGAACGGCCAAAGTGTCACCGGGACGGGCGCAACGTCTTGCCAAACAGCGTGTGACCGAAAAAATTTCCACGCTGACCGAAGAACGCGATACTGCCCGGTCCGCCGCCGATTCGCTTGAAGAGATGCAGGCCAGCCTCGAAGAACGCATCCTGTTTTTGCGTGACGAAGCGGGCAGACTCGAATCGGAAATCGCCGCGTTGCGGGACTCGCGCGAAGAGGCTCTCGCCCAGATCAAAATGGGCGAAGAACAGCGACGCGCGCTCGAAAAAAAGCTCAACTCGCTGTATTACGACTTAGATACCTTTGACGGGTGGAAATCCAAACGGGTTATCTCCGACCCGCTGTTTGGCGCGCCACGGGTCGAATCCGTTTCCAAGATCGGATTCACCAAATCTCAGGATTTGCGCGAATCCGATACGATAGCGTTCGACGCCGCCGCATTTTCGGGTCTCAGACAGATAAAAAGCGTAGAGATTTATCCTCGTTCTTTCCGCGAAGGACAGGAATATACGGTCTCCGTAGACGCAGGAGGCAGTCGGGCCGAGGTGAAGATACTCAAACCCGATCTCTTTGCCGGGCAGAAGGTGATTTTCGCGGTCAAGTGATGAGCTTTTGCTTGACAGTACCCCATACGTCTTTAGATTATAGAAGTTTATGAGGGAAGAAGTCGTGCTTTCGTCCTTCCCGTTTTACCTATACCCGACGCATGACTTTGCGGTACGCCGCAGCGTGCAGGCGCACGGGTGATCGGTAGTGCCGGCCGTTGTCCGTTATTTAAGAAGGAGCGCGCTGCATGCAGTGGAAACATTTTCGTATCCTCCTTATCCTTACCGTCATTTTCGGCGGGTTCTGGTATGTGTACCCGTCGCTTCGCATTTCCGACTACGGAAAATCGTGGCCGCTCCGCTCGACGCTGTCTCAGGGCGATATAGATAAAATCGCTGCGGATCCGCTACTGACCGAAGACCAGAAAACCGAACTCCGCAGTCTCGGTCTTACCAAAGAAGAGTTGGAATCGCTTCAAAATCGGGCGGTCCGTCTCGGTCTGGACCTTCAGGGCGGCGTTCATATCGAAATGGAAGTGGACAAGACCAATTTGCCGCCCGAAGAAGCGGTAGACGTGGTTGCGCGAGCCATGCAGGTGATCAACAACCGGGTCAACGAGTTTGGCGTGTCGGAACCCATCATCCAGCAAAAGGGGGATGATCGCATCATCGTGGAACTACCCGGTCTCAAGGACATCAACCGGGCGCTTTCCCTGATCAATCAGACCGCGCAACTAGAGTTCAAACTGCTCCGTGAACCGGTGGAGCTTTCTCCGGTAATAGACCGTATAGAAGCGTTGGTCACCGTGCGCGATACGACTTCCGCCGACACCGGCTCCGCCGCGCTGTTTGCCGGCGATCAGGAAAATTCCTTTCGCGCGCTTATCGACTTGACCGAGCAGGAGTTTTCGGTTCCGGCCAGCAACATCACCCGCGTGGAAGAGACGCTGGCAAGAGCCGATGTAAACGCGCTCATCCCGGAAGGAACGGAAATCCGCGCAGGAACCGACCGCCAACTGACCAACGGTCAGCGTATACGCACCTATTACTACATGAACAGCGTTCCCGAACTTACCGGCGCGGTGCTGGCGGACGCTTTCCCGCAGACGGGTTCCGGCGCGGACATAAGCAGTGTCGGCGTGGCGGCGGTAGGGTTCAAAACCACAGACGACGGCGCGCGCATCTTTGGACAGGTGACCGGCAACAATATCGGCAAGCGGCTGGCCATCATACTCGACGGTCGCGTGTTCTCGGCTCCTACCATCCAAAGCCGGATTCCCAACGGAAGCGGCGAAATCACCGGAATCAACTCGCTCGAAGACGCCAAAGACCTGGCGATCGTGTTGCGCGCCGGCGCGTTGCCCGCGCCGATGAAAATCATCAACAAACACGTCGTCGGTCCCTCGCTCGGGGCCGACGCCATCAGCGGGGGCAAACTGTCCTCGCTGGTAGGTCTTGTCTGCGTGCTTGTCTTTATGGCTGTGTTTTACCGGGCCTCCGGACTGGTCGCCAACCTCGGGTTGATGATCAACCTAATCCTCCTGCTGGGCGTCATGGCAGGTCTGCAATCGACGCTGACCCTGCCTGGCATCGCCGGTATCATCCTGACGATGGGTATGGCCGTCGATGCCAATATTCTGATTTTCGAACGTATCAAAGAAGAACTGCGTGTCGGAAGCAAAACCGTGCGTCAAGCCATAGACACCGGCTATAGCAACGCCCTGCGCACCATCGTAGATTCCAACATCACCACGCTTATCACCGCCTTTGCCCTGTATCAGTTTGGCACGGGGCCGATCAAGGGATTTGCCGTCTCGCTCGGATTTGGTATCCTGATCAGCATGTTTACCGCTATCTTTATCACCCGCGCCCTGTATGACACCATCACCGACCGCTGGCATTTAGAAGACCTGAGTATCGGCAAGACCAATTTCTTCGGGAATGCAAAATTCGGGTTTATGAAATTTGGTAAAGCCGCCTTTATCATCACTTGGGCCATCATCGCCGCCGGTCTCGTCACCATGGCCGCAAGAGGTGGTATCAAGTGGGGAGTCGATTTTCAGGGCGGATCACTGCTCGAAATCGCCTTTAACCCGCCGGTTCCCGTTCAG
>VGJU01000156.1 GCA_016867335.1 Candidatus Zixiibacteriota bacterium
AACCGTCGATAGTCGTATTTGTTGATTACAAACGGTTTGCCATCCCCCTCGGCATGGGTAAACCGTGCCGGAAGCCCCATATCCGCTAAATACCCGTGCCGAATGACGCTTATCCCCTTGCTCCCGCCCTGGCTGTACCAGATATAGTCTTCGTCCTTTGCCCACAGGTCTTCCGGTAACAGACTGCGTTCGTCATGCACCTTGAAGTTGTACTTGTGATACCATTGGGAAACGATCAGACCGGGGTTGAGCGAACGACCGTACCAGATGTAAATGTCGTCAAACACCTCTTTGCGGCGGAGATGTACAAGACGGGTGATCGCGTGTTCGAAACGGGTTTTGAACGGCTGTGGGGTATTTTCAGGAGTGACGTGGAGCGCTTCCACGTTTTTCATGTCTACTGTCCCGAATACGGCTTCGCGTGTTTGTGTGTCGAGCGTCTGCAAAAGCGCCGGTCGCAGATATTCCTGGCAATGGATGCAGTGACAGAAATTTGTAAAATTGTGATGCACCATCAACCCATCCACGCCGAGTTCGATGGCTTTTTTGACCATGGGTTTGAGTGTAGCGACCCACAACGGATTGCTGATACAGCCGCAGTAGGTGCGGTACGGACGCCCTTCTATGGGCCAGCATCGGACACCGCCGCCCGCGATGCGTTCCTGCGCGTCGAGTGGGTCGCGGCAAGGGGCAGGTCCTAAAAGATCGGGTGTCCACAACTCGTCCCATACGCCAAAAAGCCCTTTGCCGAGTTCGTGGTCGCCGTAATGCCACGACATGCTCATCTGACCGACGAATTTTGCGCCGGCGGTCTTTATCTTGGGAATGAGGTCGGCGACAAGGGCCAGATTTTCCCGGATCCCCACAAGCGGCATCCCGGGCCAATGACGGTCGGGTAGCGAGGCGTCGCCGGCCAGCGAATAAAACTGCGGACAGAACGTGCCTGCCTGCACCACCTGCACACGCCCCCGTTGCACAAGGTCTACTATGTCGATTTCGGGTGGCAGACTCCAGTATTCGAGCAAACGGTTAAACCAGAAATCCCCGGACATAGGACGACTCCGGAAGGTTGAAGGGTGAGTTTGAAGCCTCCCACGCAGCCTTCCGAAGGCAGATTTACACCTTCCACCTGCGGGGAGTACGCTTGCCAGTAGTACCGCAAGCTATCTTCGACAGTACGTTCATTTTGCAATCCGGTAATGTTCATGGGGCGATCCGTTTCTGTCAAG
Organism: Candidatus Zixiibacteriota bacterium; assembly: GCA_016867335.1. Taxonomy (GTDB): domain Bacteria; phylum JAAXHH01; class JAAXHH01; order JAAXHH01; family JAAXHH01; genus VGJU01. The sequence goes on from VGJU01000156.1 coordinate 1,230, forward strand.
CGCTTTCGTCTTTACACGGAAGATGAAGATGCGTATTTTGAAGACGGATTTTCCTGATCCATATCGTATCGTATCCAAATGCTCGCTGTCTTTTGTTGTAGGGCGGCAGACCCGTTCCGAGGAATATATGGACAAACTTCGTGTTCTTTTGGTCGGCGTGGGTGGTTTTGGACACAACTGGTGGACCCTGCTTCCGCCACGTCCTCATATCCACGTAACAGGACTTGTAGACCCTTCCGTAGAGGCGCTCGAAGCGGGTGGTGAAGCACTGGGGGTTCCTCCCCGTCTACGGTTTACCGATCTTCGGACGGCGCTGGAAACCGTAGAGGCGGATCTTGCCATCCAGAACACGCCGCCGCATCTACGCCTCGAACATGCCCGTCTTCTTCTTCCACGCGGTATGCATCTGCTTACGGCCAAACCGCTTACCGAAACGCTTGCCGAAGCCGCCGAAATCATCGGGCTTGCCCGAACCCACGGACGCATGGTGGTGGTAAACCAACAGTTACGGTACGGCCCGATACCGCGTCTGCTCCGACGGGTGTTGGCAGAGGGGGCTGTCGGCACGATAGACCACATCGACTTTACCTTTCACCAACGCCGGTCGTGGACGGATCGTCTCAAAGATGTGCCCAGTCCGCTGTTTGTAGAGTCTTCGGTGCATCACTTCGACTTTTTGCGGAGTATTGCCGGGTGTGAGCCGGACCGTGTGTTTGCGGATGCTTGGGCCTCCGCATGGACCGGCGCGCGTGGGGAAACGACCGGAACGGCCATTCTCAAGATGAGCCGAGGGTTTCGCATCAACTACCGCGCCAGCCGATCCGCAAGGGCTGATCTGGACCCATCCGTAAAGACAGGATGGTACGGCAAGTGGCTTATCGAAGGCGACGCAGGCATTATTCAGGGCGACGAACGCGAAGGGCTGACGCTCAACGGAAAACCGCTGATCTCCGGAGAAGACGCTTCGCGCGACGCGGGCGTATATCCCTTGATCGGTGTGTTGTTTGACGATTTGTGCCGGACGCTTGCGCAGGGCGGTGTGCCCCAAACATCCGGTGAAGACAATCTTTGGACCATGGCAACCTGCCAAGCCGCCTTCGAAGCCTACCAGCGCGAGTCGTGGATCGATGTACCGGCTTTGGTCCGCGGCGGATAACCGGGGAGCGCAATATGCAGACCGTCGGACGTCCGGAAGACATTGGACTGTCCGGACAGGGCATCGACCGGCTATACGGGTATATGCAGCAACTGGTCGATACGGACCGGGTTGCGACGGCGGCCATCGGGATCGCCCGCTACGGACGCATGCTTGCGCCCGCCGCATTTGGGCGGATGCAACCGGACGTCGGTGCGCCGGTCCAACCGGATACCATTTTTTTGACCGCTTCCGTCACCAAACCCGTTACCTGTGCTGCGGTCTGTCACATGATACAACAGGGCCGATTCGATCTGGACACCCCGGTAGCGGCGCTTATCCCGGAATTTGGGCAAAACGGAAAAGGGCGTGTCGCGGTTCGGCATCTGCTTACGCATACCTCCGGCCTGCCGGATATGATCCCCGAAAACGTCGAATACCGAAAAAGGTTTGCTCCGCTTGAAGATTTTCTCAAACGGATTTACGAACTCAAAATCGACTTCGACCCGGGTATGGACATCCGGTATCAGAGCACAGGCATTGCAGTGTTGGGTGAAATCGTACGGCGCATCAGCGGTCTGCCGTTGCCTCAGTATCTGCAACTGGTGTTTTTCAAATCGTTTGGGATGAAAGACACCTCGCTTGGCAGCGACGGCATCGACACGGAGCGTGTGGCGCATGTGCGTCTTTCGCCCGAACAGGACGCGGAGACGTGGACATGGAACAAGCCTTACTGGCGCAGGTTTGGCGCGCCGTGGGGCGGTATGTTTTCGACGGTGCGGGATATGAACGTGTTTCTTCAGGCTTTTTTGGCGGGAGGTATCTTCGAAGGCGTCCGTGTGCTGGAACCTGCGACCGTGGCGGACATGATCCAAAACCATACGGCGCTCATGCCGGGCATCCCGCAGACATCCAAAGCACGCGAAGCAAGGGGATTGGGTTGGCGGATCAACGAGCCCCGCAACACCTCCGGTGTGGAGACGCCGCCGTCGGAGCGCGCCTTCGGACACAACGGCGCTACCGGTACGCTGGTCTGGGCCGATCCGGATATCGGGGTTTCGTGCGTCCTCTTTACCGGCCAACCCGATATGTGCGACAGCGTCGAAATCCGTCGATGTACGGATCTTGTGATCGCCGCGCTGACCCACTGATCCCGCTCGGATATTTCACTTTTCACTCTGCGAACCCCCTATGACCATTACCCGCGTAGAAGCTTTCCCGATTCGGACTCCCCGGTATTACGGGGCGATGTCCGGTCACGTTATTGTCCGTGTACATGTGGCAGATGGCCCGGTGGGCTTGGGGGAGGCGTCCGACAGCATTACGAACGATCTTGCCGCCATCGAGCGTCAATACAACGATCTTCTCAAAGGGAGAGACGCGACCCGGATTACCGAGATCAACGAACTGCTATGTGTTCACCGTTTTCACAACGCCGTGAGCGACGCCCATCTTGCCTCGGCCATCGACTTGGGGTTGTACGACCTTAACGGCAAGGCGCAAAACGTTCCCGCGTACCGGCTCATGGGTGGAAAAGTGAGAGACCGGATATACGTCTGTTACCCTATTTTTGGCTGGCAGGTGACGGAGGACTTTGAACGAACCGCCGGATACCTCAAGCGGCTGGTCGATCTGGGGCATCACCTGTTCCGGTACTATGTCTCCGGTGATGCGGCGCTCGACAACCGGTTTCTCACGGAAATGGCTCAGCGTTTCGGAGACCGGATACGGCTCAAGTCGCTCGATTTTTCGGGCCGGTTTGCCGACTCGGAGCCGGCGGTGCGCTATGCCGAGGTCTTATGGCATCATCGTCCGTACCATTTCGAACAACCCTGTCGAAGCCTTAGGCAGAGCGCCGAGTTTGTCAGACGGGTCGATTTGCATGTAAGCCGTCACATCTTTTCGCTGGAAGAAGGGTTTCAGGCGATCGAGGAACGCGCCTGCACCGTGTTCAACGTGGCGTGCGTATCCGGAGGGCCTACGCATATCCGTCGTATTTTCGCGCTTGCCGAAGCGGCCGGCATAAAATGTTTGATCGGTACGGATCAGGAATCCACATTAGGCACATCGGCACAAGTGTCGGTGGGGGGGGTCGGTACCCAATCTGGACCTGCCCTGTGACCCGATGGGGCCGGTGTTGTACACGACCTTTCCGGCGGTCGAACAGCTACGGGTCGAAGGAAGCCATCTGTATCCGTTTGAAAAGCCAGGACTCGGTGTAACGCTTGACGAAGAAAAACTCCCGTCTATGATACAGGATTAGGGATATGATACACGGACACAAATTGTGTTTTCCTGCGGAGCGGTCGGTGACCCTGGAAGAAACGGTTTTCGATCCTGTCTCGCTCAAATCCACTGAGATGCTGGTTCGGACGCAGTATTCGCTGATCAGCGCGGCAAGCGAGATAGACCTGTATGCCGGGCAGGATAGGCGTCAGGACATCCGGTATCCGCGTTACCCCGGTCATTCGAGCGTGGGAGTTGTTACCCACGCCGGACCGGAGGCCGCGGGCGTGGTCGTAGGCGATACGGTATTCAGCTATGCCAACCACGCCTCTTACGCGCGTCTGGACGTCACACGCGATTTTCACCTGCGGATTCCGAAAACGGTGGACGCCCGTCAGGCGCTGTTTGTGCATCTCGGCGCGGTGGCCATGACCGCGGCGACTTTGGCCAGCTACAAACCCGGCGACTGGGTCGTCGTATTTGGTCAGGGGTTGGTGGGCAATCTGGCGGCGCAACTGTTTCATCTGTCCGGCACCTCGGTTATCGTTGTTGATCTGCTTGACGCCCGACTGGCTGTGTCGCAACACTGCGGCATCGCGTATACGGTCAACTCGCAACGCGATCATCTGCCGACGGCGGTACGCGGGTGGACCGGCGGACACGGTGTCGAGATCGTCATCGACGCCATCGGAGACGCCGATTGTGTGGTCGAAGGTCTCGACCTGTTGCGGCGTGGCGGTCAGGTGCTGTTGCTGGGGTTGATCCGCAAAGAGTCCGCCTTGCCTGCGTCGGCGCTGATTCGCAAGATTTTTCTCAAATGGGCGACGGTCAAAAGCAGTTGGGAATGGCAACTGCCCCAACGCGGAAGCGACCAGATACAAACCTCGATCGAATCCAATTCGCGTGATGTGCTCCGGCTGATTCAAGACGGACGTCTGCTCACCGGACCGCTGGTCAGCCATACGATTCTGCCGCACGAAGCCCACGACGCCTACGAAGGGTTGCTCAACCACAAAAACGAGTATCGTGGCGTGGTGATCGATTGGCAAAGCCAAAGTTGAAACAACGGTTTCTCTCCTGATATTTTTCTCAAGATACGTTCCGTCCCGCCGATTATTATCTCATGCCGTCATGGCATGAAACCCTTCCCTTCTTGCGTAGTGTTGCGTATTTCCTGCCGTTTTTGCATAAGGAAGCCCGTATGGCCGATATCGTGGTCGAACTCGATTCTTTTACCGACATGTCTGCGAAACCGGGAGCGGGAGTTCGGGACCTGGAAGAATCGCTTCGGAAAATGCGTTTGGCGCTGTCGGATGCGTGGATGGAGGCCGAAACTGCGCGTACCGAATGTCTCGAAGTCAGCCGTCATTTGGAGCAGACGGTCATCTGGGCTCAGGAAATGGCCGCCGAGGCGTCTATGGCCAATGCGGCAAAAAGCGAGTTATTGGCCAGCATGAGCCATGAAATTCGGACCCCCATGAACGTAATCGTCGGCATGATCGACTTGCTCATGGATACCGGTCTTACCGTGGAGCAGCGCGATTATGCCGAGACCGCCCGGCATTCCGCCGACGCGCTGTTGACGATACTCAACGACATCCTGGATTTGTCCAAAATCTAGGCCGGCAAGATGAGCATAGAGCCGATAGCATTCGATCTGAGCGTTGCGGTGGAAGAAGTGGCGGAACTTCAAGCTACGCGAGCGGAAGAAAAACACCTGGACATCGTGGTTCGTTTTGCTTTGGACGTTCCTTCCCGTGTGATCGGTGATTCGGGACGCATCAGGCAGATTCTCATGAATCTTGTAAGCAATGCGGTAAAGTTTACCTCGCGGGATATATCCTGATCGATGTGGAGTCCATGACGACCGAGGGATCGTCGGTTGCGCCCGATGCGGTGGGTATCCGCATATCGGTGCAAGATACCGGGATCGGCATACCGGAAGAAAAACAGGAAAGCATATTCGACCATTTTACACAGGCGGACGCTTCCACTACGCGGCGTTTTGGCGGAACCGGTCTGGAGCTGGCCATTTGTCGCCAATTAGTAGTGCTTATGGGGGGCCGCATCGGGGTCGTCAGCCAAACCAGGCGAAGGTTCGACTTTTTGGTTCGAGACACCGCTTAGGCGTGACGAACAGGAATATGTGGCGGTGCTACCGTCCGCCACACTGGAAAATGTCAAGGTGCTTGTCGTAGACGACAACGGCGTAAACCGCCGTGTGTTGCATGAACAACTCAGATACTGGGGGATGCGCGTCCACTGCGCCGAGTCGGCGCAGGCGTGTCTGGAGGCGCTCGATTACGCGGTGACGGACGGTGACCCTTTCCGTGTCGCCCTGCTCGACCACCACATGCCGATCATGGACGGGGAGACGTTGGGGCAGAGCATCAAAGAAACGCCCTCCCTCAAGGACGTCTTGCTGGTCATGCTCACGTCGGTGGGACAACGCGGCGAGGCGGAGCGGTTCAAAACCATCGGCTTTAACGGGTATCTGGTAAAACCGGTACGTCGCTTCCAACTCCGCGACATGCTCTCGGCCATACTCGGTTCCGTCTCCTCCTCATCCCCCATGATGACCCGGCACACGTTGGCGGAAGCTCGCCCCACCGAATCGAAAAAACGACAGGACGACAAAGGGAAGACCTTGCGCGTTCTGGTCGCCGAAGACAATCCGGTAAATCAGAAAGTCATTGCCCGTATTCTCGAAAAACTCGGATGTTCCGTCGATATCGTGTCGAACGGACGGGAAGCGCTTGACGTGGTTTCCCGGTCCCCGTTTCATATCGTGATGATGGACTGTCAGATGCCGGAGATGGACGGGTTTGGAGCGACGCAAGCCTTGCGGGCGCGGGGGGAGGGAGAAAGACGCACGCCCATTATCGCGCTTACCGCCAACTCGCTGCACGGCGACCGGGAGCGTTGTCTTGACGCCGGCATGGACGACTACATAAGCAAGCCGGTCAAGGCAGAGGATGTGGAGATGACGCTCAAACGCTGGATAGAACAGGAAACCCCGGCCCATGAGGAGGAAACCGAACACACCGGCGGCGGCTCCCATCTTCCCGTACTGGACGAGGAAACGGTATTGGAGTTGTACGAACTCGCCAACGGCGGCGATTTTGTCGCCGACCTCCTGGCCTCGTATAAAACCAACATGCAGGAAAAACTCGCGTCTCTCGAAGCCAATCTTCGCGATCTTGACCACAATTACGTTGAAGGATGCGGGACACTACATGAAAGGCGCAAGCCAGAATCTCGGCGCGGTCCGCGTGGCAAAATGGTGTTATGAACTGGAAATGTCTCCCCTCTCTACGTCTGTAGAAGATGTGCGTCTTATGCTGCAACTTATTTCCTCCGAACTAAACCATGCGCTGGAAGCCCATGCGCAACGCGCCCGACAGGCAGAGTCCTCCTGACCCCTTTCGCTGTGAGGAATATCACATGCATATCCTGATCGTAGAAGACGATACCGTTTCGCGGCTTTTGCTCAGCACGACGCTAAAAAAACTGGGGTATGAAGTGATCGCCACGGAAAACGGTCGCGACGCTTGGGGCGTGTTTCAGCAGGAACACGTACCTATGATCATCTCGGACTGGATGATGCCGGATATCGACGGACTTTCGCTGTGTCGGATGATACGCGCCGAAGACCGTACTCGATACACCTATATCATCCTTTTTTGACGGCGCTTGGCGGTAAGGGAAGTTATCTGGAGGGTATGGAGGCAGGCGCGGACGACTTTATCACCAAACCGTTCGACAAGGACCAGCTTGCGGCGCGTCTTCGTGTGGCGGAGCGGGTGCTCAGACTCCAGTCCGAGGTCAAACAACTCGAAGGCCTGCTACCTATCTGCATGTACTGCAAAAAAATCCGCGACGACAAAGCCCCGGGACAGGCCTATGAAATCGGCCACTGGATTCGAGTCGAAGACTATGTCGCCGCGCATACGGACGCCTCGTTTTCGCACGGCATCTGTCCACACTGCTATGAGTCTCAGGTAAAACCGGAGATGGACCGGTTGCTCATCGAAAAAAATATGTAACCCCGTATCTGGCGATCTGAACAGGAGTTGCACGTTTTTTCGTTTGTTCTGAGTCTGTCGAAAGACGAACGTTTTTATTTTATGTCTGCCGTTTGCTCAATGCTCCGGCATGGTCCGGAGCATCTCCTTGTAGATATCCGCGTATATCCGATCTCTCGGCACACACCCGGAAGCAAATTGTCCCTGCGGGTTGTGCTTTCCGCGCATCAGTGCAGTGCAGTAACTGACCGTGATACACACTTTTTTGTGAAGCATCTCGCCGGTTTTCTGCGCATCTCGGACAAAATCCGGATACGCGATGGCGCCTCTTCCCGACCCGGCGATGGTGACGTGCCCGTCGCGTATGTTAGCGGCAGCCGCATGGATGAGATACTGCTGGAGCCAACTGTATCCGGTTCCGACTACGACAAGATCGGGGTAGGCACGCTGTATGGTTGCGGTACACCGAAAATGCCGCGCCACACCGTACAGCGGATGCTCTGGTGGCTCGTAGCCGTCGATAGGGGGTTTTTCCGCC
>VGJU01000157.1 GCA_016867335.1 Candidatus Zixiibacteriota bacterium
CATGCCCTCTTCGGGCATACAGTAAATACACCGAAAGTTGCACTGATCTGTGACCGAAACCCGCAGATTGTCGATGGTGCGCCCAAAAGAATCTATCAGTTCCCGGCTCATCGGTGTCTCCCACCCGCCGTTTTCGTTCTGGCACTAAAAAACATGACTATGTTAGTCGTCATAGTCATCATATCAATATAGACCCTTTGCCGGAAAACGCCAAGCGGATTTTGCGTACAGCGGATTTTCCTGCACCACGATCATGAACAGCGTTGCGCAATCTGCTAAAGCGTCAGGACACGGATTCCGTAACCGGAACCGACTTTTCCACCTTTACCGCGCAGAACTTGAATTCCGGAATTTTGCCATACGGATCCAGTGCGTCGTTGGTAAGCAGATTGGCGGCGGCTTCCTTGAAATGAAAGGGAATAAAAATGCTCCCCTCGCTTGTTTTATCCGATATTTTTACCTGGAGTTTTACCACCCCCCGGCGAGAAGACACCCGTACCCAATCCCCTTCGCAAAGCCTGAGCTTTTTCATGTCCGTCGGCGCGATCTCCACAAACGCATGGGGCGCGATGGCATCCAGCGCATGGGTGCGGCGCGTCATCGTGCCGGTATGCCAATGTTGAAGTACACGCCCCGTATTGAGTACAAACGGATATTCATCGTCGGGCAGTTCGCTCGCCGGCGCAAACTCCGCGGGTGTAAATCGCCCCTTGCCGCGCGGAAACGTTTCCGCAAAAAGAATCTGATGATCCTTGGGCCAGATTACCATGCGTTTTTCCAGCGTTTCGTAGGTAATTCCCTCGAAAATCGGCGTGACCGATACGATTTCCTGCCATACGTCTTCGGCGGACCGGTACGACCATGCGCCGCCCGGCGCGCGCGCGTCATGACGCTGCTCCCACGCGATCATCCGGTTGGCAAGGTTGATCAGGATGTCAAGGTCCACGCGCGCCGCGCCGGGCGGCGCAACGGCCTGTCTGCCAAGCTGTACCATCCGGTTGGTGTTGACATAGGTCCCCGTCTTCTCCGCGCCGGTGGAAGCCGGAAAAACGACATCCGCAAACTCGGCGGTCTCCGTCAGAAAAATATCCTGCACCGCAAGAAATTCGAGCGTCTGCAACGCCTTGCGCACTTTGTTCTGATTGGGGTCGGACAAATACGGGTTTTCTCCCATCATAAACATTCCGCGTATCTGGCCTTTGAGCGCCCCGCCCATGATTTCGACGACGGTAAGACCGGGGTTGGAATCCAATGGCGTTTGCCAAGCGGTTTCGAATTTCGCCCGTACCAGCGGATCGACAACCGGCTGATATCCCGTAAACATCATAGGGATCAACCCTACATCCGACGCGCCTTGTACATTGTTCTGGCCGCGCAAAGGATGGAGTCCCGTGCCGGGACGCCCGATATGACCGGTGAGCAGACACAACGAAATCAGCGACCGCGCGTTGTCCGTGCCGGTCGTGTGCTGGCTGATGCCCATCCCCCAGAAAATCATGGCCCGTTTTGCCCGTCCGTACAACAGCGCCGTCCGTTCGATCACCGCTTTCGGTACGCCGGTGATACGCGAAACGACGCTGGGTGTGTACGGCGCAACCGTTTGTTGCAACGCTTCGAAGTGTTCGGTCCGATTCTCGATAAAAGCCGTGTCGTGAAGATTTTCGCGTAAAATGACATGCATAAAACCGTTGAGCAGCGCCACGTCCGTACCCGGCTTGAACCGTATGTACTGCGTGGCGTGATCGGCGATCTGCGGTCGGCGCGGATCGAGTACGATGAGGCGAGTGCCTTGCAGCACCGCCTGCTTGAAATACGACGAAGCCACCGGATGGTTTTCGTTTGTGTTGGAGCCGATGACCATCACTACGTCGGTTTCGAGCGCCTCCTGAAATATGTTCGACACGGCCCCACTGCCGATGTTTTCCATGAGCGCCGCTACGGACGAAGCGTGACACAGCCGCGTACAATGGTCCACATTGTTGGTGCCAAAGACCGTCCGCACCAGCTTTTGAAACAGATACGCCTCTTCGTTGGTCACCTTGGCCGACCCGAATCCGGCCAGCGCACCGGAGCCGTGCGCTTTTTTGATGCCCATGAGCTTTTCCGCCGCCAAATCGAGTGCTTCGTCCCACGTCGCCTCGCGGAAGGTCTCACGAATACGGGCATTCCACTCCGGGGACCGCAACGAATCGCGCAAAGCGCGGTAATCTTCGAAATCCGCCGACAGAGGGCGTTTGGGAAAGGCGTCTTCTCTGCGGATCAGCGGAACGGTCAGCCGCTGAGGATGATGCGAATAGTCGTACCCGTATCTTCCCTTGACGCACAGTCTTCCTTCGGTGTGCGAATCCATCCGTCCCGTCACTGAAACGATGGTATTGTCTTTGACGTGATAGGTGATACCGCAACCCACCCCGCAGTAGGCACACACCGAATCGACTGCACGCGGGGGCGCATCGGTCTGTGTGGACGTCGCAACGGCAATGGGTTTGTTGGTAAGCGCGCCGGTAGGGCAGTACGCCATGCACTCGCCACAGGATACACACGAAGACGCGCCCATGGGACGACCGTCGTCGAAAGAGATATGCGTATCGTGTCCTTTTCCGGCGCGACCGATCACGTCGTTTACCTGTATTTCGTCGCACGCGCGGATACATCGGTCGCACAGGATGCAGGCATTGAGATCGACCGCGATGACGGGCGAAGAAATATCCGGTTCGATCCCTTGTGTGCGGGGAGCCGCATGGGTTTGGGGGAAGCGCGGCGTATCCACACCGAGGTTTTCGGCAAGCAGTTCCAGTTCGCAGTCGTGCGTTTCGCGGTGTTGGGCACAGGGAGAGGGATGTTCGGCAAGTAGAAGTTCCGTCAGGGTCCGGCGTGCGCGCAGAACCCGCTCCGTCGCGGTATGCACCTTCATACCCTGTTCCACAGGACGTATGCACGCGGCAGGCATGACGCGGCTGTTTTCCACTTCGACCGCACAGACGCGACACACGGCCACCGGACGCAATTTTGGGTGATGACACAGCGTGGGAATATCGATCCCTACACGGTGGGCCGCTTCCCAGAGCGTGGTTCCTGCCGGCACGGTGACGGTTCGGTCATCGATGGTCAGAGTAATGGTGGACATGAAGACTCCGGTCGGATCGCAGTAAACAGTTTAGCGCTACGCAAATACCGCGTAGGTAAGCCGAGCGAGTGTTTCCGTTATGTGTACCTCCTCAAAACCGAAACGGGTCATGGGTGCTGGCAGAAGTGCTTCTTTACCTCGTCGGGAAAATACTTGAGTAGCGAAGACACCGGTAGTGAGGCGGCTTGGCCGAGTCCGCAGATGGAAGTAAGCCCCATCGTTTCCGCGAGATCGGGTACGATGTCAAGGGTCTGCTCGTTGGCTCCACCGTCGAGCACGCGGTCCACCATGCGGACCAGTTGTTCGGTTCCCGTGCGGCACGGTACGCATTTGCCACAGGATTCGTTGCGAAAAAACGCGGTAACGTTACGGGCGAGGTCTACCATGTCGGTTCCTTCGGCGATGGCGAGTACTGCGCCGGAACCAAGCATGGAGCCTGCTTTTGCCATCGGAGCGAAGTCAAGCGGGATATCGGCCATCGACGCCGGAAGAAACCCCGAAGACGCTCCTCCCGGTGAAAACGCCTTGAGCTTCCGTCCGCCGGACACCCCGCCGCCATAGCGTTCGATCAAGTCGCGGACCGAAGTGCCCAGGGGTATTTCGTAGACGCCGGGACGACACACATGCCCGCTCAGCGCAAAGTACTTCCGTCCTGCCGCACCGTTTATGCCCTGCGATTTGAACCAAGAGGCCCCTCGGAGCAAAATCGACGGAATCCATGCAAAAGTTTCTACATTATTGATCAGCGTGGGTTTGCCGTGCAGCCCATGTGTACCCGGAAACGGCGGTTTGTTGCGTGGTTCGGCGCGTTTACCTTCCATGGCTTCGAGCAGGGCCGTTTCTTCCCCGCAGATATATCCGCCGGGGCTGTCAAATATCTCCACATGAAAGGTTCTGCCGCTTCCGAGTACGTCGTCCCCTACAAATCCTTGTCGGTAGAAGCGGCGTATGGCGCGCTGGAGCAGTTCGCGTTCGCGTTCGTATTCGTGACGTAGAAAGATATAACCGGATGTCGCTCCGACAACCAACCCCGCCAGTATCATCCCTTCGAGCACAAGATGAGGGGCGAAACGGAGCAGCTCTCGGTCTTTAAATGTCCCCGGTTCGCTTTCATCGGCGTTGCACACAACGTATTTTACCGTGCCTTCGACGTTGCGGACCAATTCCCACTTGGTTCCGGTCGGAAAACCGGCGCCTCCCATACCGCGCAGGCCGCTGTCTTTAAGGGTCTGCACGACCGTCAAGGGATCGCCGTTTTGCAAAAACATCCGCGCTGTGTCACACTGGGAAACTCCGTCGTACGGATCGATGACCGCACCGTCCCGACGAAGACGCAGCGGCTGGCGTCGCGGCATACGACCCGAGGCAAGTGTTTCCACATATCCGGCCAGACGGTCCAGCGTGACACGCCTAAAGCTGGACTCGCCAATACGTATGGCCGGTGCGCCGTCGCACTGTCCTGTGCAGGACACCGACCGTATGTCCCATCCTTCGAGACCGGCGCGGGCTACGGTTTCTTCAAGAACGGCCAGCAGTTCATTCGAACCCCCCAGATGACACGAGGCATCACGGCATATACGCAGAATTACGGGCGACGGTGGGGCAAGTCGGAAGTGAGGATAAAAGCTGATCACCCCGTGTATCCGATACAGCGGCGTGTGCGTACGATCGGAAAGCGCCTTGAGTTCTTCTGTGGGTAGATACCCAAACCGGTGTTGGATGGCTTCCAATTCTTGGGTCAGCATGAGGCGCCTGTCGATGGAATAAAGGACATCAAGTCGGGTTACGGTTACAAGAGGGAGACGAGACGGGTCTGCCATGTGTCGCCGACCAAATCTACCACCCGGAAGGCCGGCGGATCGGGGGACATAATGGCGTTTGGTTTTTCCGCAGGGGGGGGAAGTGGTTCGCGTCGAAATTGAAAACTGACAGCCGGGGAAGTGAACACGGCATACGTTCCGCGGTGGGTAACAGAAGGTTGGTGGACATGGCCGCAAAGCACCAACCGGACACACGGACGCGCATCGAACACCGAGAGAAGTCGTTCCGGTTCGATCAGCATCAGCGCATCCAGCCATGCGACGTCGATGGGAACCGGTGGATGGTGAAGACAAACGACCGTGGGTGTCGAAGCGTCGGCGTCCAGCGTGTCGGCAAGCCATCTCAGTTGGTCTTCGTCGATATGACCGGTTACTTTGCCCTCGTCCAGTGAATCGAGCACGACAAACCGCCATTCTCCCTGTCGGAACGTATAGCAGTACCGGTCGGCGGACGGATGTGCTTCGTCCAACACCACGGATCGAAACGTTTTTCTTTCGTCATGGTTGCCAAGCGCAAGGTGGACGGGCGCGTGCAGTTTTTCCAGCAGGGATTTTACCCGTGTGTACGATGCGGGCTGTTCGTCGTTGGTAAGATCGCCGGTGACCAGAACAAAACCGGGTGCGGGATCGAGACGGTTGACGGCCGCGACGGTCCGTTCAAGATGGGAGATCGTGTCGTTGCCGTGAACGGGTTGTTTGTCAGGGGCAACGATGTGGAGGTCCGACAATTGTACTAACCGGGTCATGATTTTCTCCAGCGGCGTGTCAGTTCGACCAGCAAGCGGACACCCGCGCCTGTAGCGCCTTTGGGGCAGTAAGCCCCGTCTTTTTCGATCCAAGCCGTACCGGCGATATCGAGGTGAACCCAAGGATAGTCCACGAATTTTTCGAGAAAAGCCCCTGCGGTAAGTGCCCCGCCCCATCTGCCACCGGTATTTTTGACGTCCGCGATATGGCTGTCGATAAGTTCGTGATGTTCTTCCCACACGGGCAGGGGCCAGACGCGGTCTCCGGCAGTTTCCCCGGCGGTGCGGACGGCATCCATGAGCGCCGGATCGTTGCCCATCATGCCGGACGCGGCATGACCAAGCGCTACGACGCACGCACCGGTCAGCGTAGCCAGATCGACAACGCCGACGGGGTTGAATCGTTTCGCGTACGTCAGTGCGTCCGCTAAAATAAGCCGGCCTTCGGCGTCCGTGTTGATCACCTCAACCGTTTTTCCGGAGAGCGTGCGGATGACGTCGCCGGGCTTGAGGGCGCTGCCGGAGGGCAGGTTTTCGGTGGCCGGGATCAGTCCCACGACATGAACGTCCGGTTTTGTCCCGGCGATGGCCTGCAGGCCGCCGATCACCGCCGCCGCGCCGGACATGTCGTGTTTCATCTCTTCCATGCGTTCCGCCGGTTTGATCGAAACACCGCCGCTGTCGAAAGTAACGCCTTTTCCGACAAACACGAGCGTATCACGTTTTTCCGCCGGTTCGCCATACTCCAGTACGATAAAACGTGGCGGCTCTTCGCTTCCCCGGCTGACGGCCAGCAACCCCCCCATGCCTTCCTTTTCGATGGCGTTTTTGGTGAGTACCGTGCATCGCAGATGGTTCTTTTTAGCCATCTTGGCAGCCATATCCGCCAACCCGGAAGGGGTAAGATCGTTGCCCGGCGTGTTGCTCAAATCACGCGCCAGTATCGTGGCTTCCGCGGCCATACGTCCCGTTTCCGCGCCGGCCCGTAAGGTTGTGATGCCGATCCGTTGGCTGACCATGAGCGTTAGCGTGTCAAGACGGACCGCGGTTCCGGGATCGCTTTTGTAAAGATTAAAAGAATAACCACCCAGCATAGCGCCTTCCACGGTGGCCTGCGCGCACCACTCGGGTGCAAAACGCCCCAGATCAAGACCGTGAACGGTCGAAAAAAAATCTTTGACGCCAAACAAAGCAAGTTTGCGGGCCGCGACACCCGCGGCCTGTCGCCCCGTATCGGGCGTAAACTTCTCCTGCGCGCCCAGCCCGACCAGCACCACGCGAGCGGGGGCCGCCGCACCCGACGGATACAAGACGGCCAGTCGGTTTTTCTTTCCCTTGAAGTCGCCGCACAGCAACACACTGCGCAGATAACGCTGCAACGCCGGATCCAGTACGGGCGACGAGCCTTCCTCAAGTCGGTCCTCTTCAAAAAGGCCGACGACCATCGTCCCTTGCATCTCGGCGCCTATTCGTCCCGATTTTACCTGTATATCCATGATTGTCGTCCGTTGACCTTTGACGATGGGCACGGTTTATATATGACAGCCGCAGCCGGTCCCACAACCGCGTGTCGCCGCCGGGGTAAAGCTGGTATCGGAACCTCCGGAAACGTCCGCGGCAAACGTCGAAAACTTCTTGGTGACTTCCGTTCCCTCGCAATCCGGACAAGCTACTTGCTCACCCTCTTTAGCGGATTTGACCAATAGCTCGAAATTGTCGTCACAGGTAGCGCAATGATATTCGTATATAGGCATGAAAAACCTCCTTGAAAATCAGCAAGGACAGTCACAAGGACTGTCCTTAAGTCAAATCAGCGCCATTCGGCATGGGCACGCACAAGGACTACCCGCTGCTCTCTTTCCTACTTTATCCTTCCTACTTCATCCTTCCTACTGTACGCCCGGTCCAACAGTTCGACGGGATGAAGCACTTCGACCGCCCGCCTTTCTTTACCGACACCGTTTTGAATCTGAAGTATACAGCCCGGATTTCCGGTTGCGACGATGTCCGGGTCTGCCTTTCGTATATGGCCGACTTTTCGGTCAAGCAGACGCCCGGCCATTTCCGGATGGGTAACGTTGTAAATACCCGCACTGCCGCAACACCAGTCGGACTCTTCCAGTTCGACAAGTTGGATGCCGGGAATTTTACGCAACAAGGCACGAGGCTGCGACCGTACTTTCTGGCCGTGCGCAAGATGACAGGCATCGTGATAGGCCACACGGGCGTCGATCCTGCCCAAGGTCTCGTCAAGCGGAATTTCCGCAAGAAACTCGCTGATATCGCGTACTTTTGCGCTAAATGCCGCCGCACGGTCGCGGAACTGCGGATCGTCTTCCAGCAGTTCGCCATACTCTTTCAACTGAGCACCACACCCTGCGGCATTGATGATAACGGTATCCACCGCCGCCTGCTCGAACGTTTCTATATTTTTTCTTGCCAACTCTTCCGCGGTAGCCCGCTCGCCGCTATGCACCTGAAGCGCTCCGCAACAGGTCTGTTTTTCCGGGATGACGACCTCGCAGCCGTTGCGCGTAAGGACGTTGGCGGTGGCGACATTGATATGAGTAAACATCTCGTTCATGACGCACCCGGAGACGAGTCCGACCCGATATTTTTTCTCCCCTTTTGCCGGGAGGACGGGTTTGAGTCTGTTTTTGAGCGATCGGCTGGGTAGCCGGGGCAACATGGATTCCATGTCACGGAGTCGTTGGGGAAGCAGGCGGGTAAGCCCGGCGGCCCGAACAAGACGTTGCACGCCCAGTCCCTGATACAGCCGGAGGGGCAGAAATGCCAACGAAAGCCTGCCCGATGCCGGAAGCAGTTTTTGGAATACCAGATTTCTGAGGATACGTTCACCCAGTGTTTGGGGGCGCTTTTTTTCTATTTCCGCCCGTGCCCGCTCGACGATGCTCCCGTAATGCACACCCGACGGACAAGCGGTCTCGCAGGCGCGACAGTCGAGACATTGATAGATATGGCGGACAAAGTTATCGGTAAGACCGATCCGTCCGTCGGCATAGGCCCGCATAAGATAAATGCGTCCCCGCGGCGAATCCATCTCGACACCGAGTTCCGCGTAGGTAGGGCACGAAGGAAGACAGAGACCACAGTGAATACAGTCGAGAAATCGATCGTAATGCGGTGTCGTTCGGTTGGCGTCCGGGGCGTTTGAGACTACCGGTTCGGCGTGTGGAGACGTATGACTCATGTAGGCTCTTTCTGTAGCGTTTATATCTGTAAACCGGAAAGGCACAAGAGTGGACAACCTTGTAACAGTACTCCGTTTCCGTATTTCTGTCAAGGCTTATCGCGTTGAAAAGTGGGTGATCAGGGTTGTGGAGCGCGTGGTGGGGAAAGACACTTCGCGACTGCGGTGTGGGCGATTTCGGCAAGACGGTCCCGGTCTTTGGATTTGAGCGTCTGGGTGTCTATGGGCGGGCCGATA
>VGJU01000158.1 GCA_016867335.1 Candidatus Zixiibacteriota bacterium
CTGTTGACAAAACACCCCTGCAACCGACCGTAACGTGTATGGAAAATAAGATTGACAGACCCTCGAAAATCGTATTCCATCCCGGTCGTCATGGAGCCGTCTCTTCGGTTGCCGTAGTCTCCGCATGGTGTCGGCCCCGCGCTTTCTTGTGTCGTTTGCGGTCCTCCGAATCGTTTTCCCGTCACCGTTTTGTATCGTCCGGACCTCTGTCATGCCGCGCTCAGCGCCTATCTCTCCCACCTCACCCGCCGCTGTCTCTTCGTTTCGCGATTTTGTCGCCATGACCGTAACCGCCGGAAGCACGGAACGGGAAAACCGCATCCAAGGGGTGCGTATCGTGCAAGGGGAGCCGGTAGAGTATTTAGACCTGTCTTTTGCCGACACAGCGACGCTTCCGCCCGTGTGGACACGCGACCGGTCGATCGTGATGTACGGTCATGCGGAAGAGGACAGCCTTACCGCGCCGCTGGTGGCAACGCTGTCCTTTTACCCCCTCGATGTACGTCAGCTTGCCCGGATGCTGTTGCCGCGTCTACGCGACCACCGGTTGGAAACCGTCGGCGCGTGTCTTGCCATAGCGCCCGAAAACGACGGCTTTTCCGGGCCGGAGGGACGGTTGGCGCGTGTGTTTCTCGGACTGCTCGACCTGCTGTATACGCTCGATATCCATGTGTTGCATGGATTAGCACGGCTTTCGCACGGCGTCGAGCGTCTCGACAACCTGTTTATCGAAGCCGAAGCCTATACGATCCGTCGTGGATCGTCCCGTCCTGCCCGCAGCCCGGCGCGACAGGAGTTTATGGTTCCGTCGCGTAACGTCGATGGAAACGGGATGGTGGGCGGGGACGACTGGCTGGAAGACGAAGAAGAAGAACCCGAGGTGTTTGCGCCGATAGACACAGAAGAGATCGCCGCCATTTTCGACCGGGACGGGTTGTTCGAGCGCGTGATGGACCGTTTTGAGCATCGTCCGCAACAACTGGCCATGGTAAACGGTGTAACACGGGCGTTTAACGATGGCGAATTTCTAATCGCCGAAGCCGGAACCGGAACCGGAAAATCGCTTGCCTATCTCGTCCCGGCCTTACACTGGGCCGTACAAAACGACCGACGCGTGGTGGTCTCCACCCACACCCGTAATCTTCAGGAACAGCTTTTTTTTAAGGACGTCCCTTTTCTTATCCGGACGCTCAAAACCGATTTTCGCGCCGTTTTGCTCAAAGGGCGGTCGAACTATCTTTGCCCGGATCGGTGGAAACAGGTCATGGACCAGCCCGACGACCGTCTGTCACCGGAGGAAAGAGAGGCGGCGCTTCAGTTGGTCGTATGGGCCGGCGAAACCGAGACCGGCGACATCGCGGAACATGCGGGATTTTCGTCTTCGGCGCCCTACGGTTTGTGGCAGAAGATCAACGCAGAAGGGGGGGCCTGTCCTCGGTGCATGATGCAAAAGGCTTGTTTTGTCAATCGGGCGCGTGAAGCGGCCAACCATGCGCATGTGGTCATTGTCAACCATGCCCTGCTGTTTTCGGACATTGCGGCGGAAAATTCGGTGTTGCGGGACTATGCCCACCTCGTCGTAGACGAGGCGCACAACCTCGAAAAAGTCGCCGTGCAGCATCTGACCGTCGAGGTAAACGGATGGCGCGTGCGCAATGTCCTGCGCACGCTGTATCTGCGGGAGGGGATCGAGACGGGTGTGCTGGCTACGCTCAAGTGGCGCTCGGAACATGCGCCCATCAAACCAGTGTGGAAAGATGCGCTGGCCGCCGGAACACGCATGGCGATCGACCGGGTAAACGAACTGGATCGGGCGGCATCCGCATTTTTCGAGACCGTTCATACGGCAGCGATCCGGGCAGTAAAAGATACCGGCGGATATGCCGTTAAATGTCGGTATGGTAAGGATTCCGAGTTGGCGGCCCTGTTGACGGCGCAGGCGGTTCCTGTGATCCAGCGGTTTATTCATCTCCGCGATGCGGCGGGGCGGCTTGCCGAAACGCTCAACGACATCCCGGCATCGTGGCTGGCCGAGCGCGACGAGATGCTCAACACGATCGCTTCGGCGATGGAGACCTGCAAAGCCATTGAGGAAGACTTGAGCGTGCTGGCCGGCGGTGAAACCGAAAACACGGTATTCTGGGTCGAGGCCAACGTGCAAGGAAACACGCTGTCGTGTACGCTGACCGGCGCGCCGCTCGACGTGGCGGACCGGCTGTACGAATCGCTTTTCAGCCGGATGCAAACGGTTGTGCTTACCTCGGCGACCCTGGCGGTCGGCACGAAATTTACCTATATGGTGGACCGGCTGGGGCTGCGCCCCATCGGTGTGCCTCGACTCAAGGCGCTACGAATTGGGTCGCCGTTTTCGTACCGGGATCAGGCGATAGTTGGGGTTCCTTCCGCATTTCCATCGCCCAAATCCGGTCAGTTTCAGCAGGCGACGCAGAAACTGATCCAAGGACTTGCACTGGCCGCCGGACGAAACATGCTGGTACTTTTTACTTCGTACGGGATGCTGAATCGGACGTATGCCGATCTGAAAAAACCGTTGGAAAAATCGGGGGTCACGCTTTTGGCGCAGGGCATCTCCGGCCCTCGATCCCTGCTCCTCGAACGGTTCCGTGAAACCCAAGGGGCGGTGTTGCTTGGCACGGACAGCTTCTGGGAAGGGATCGACCTCTCCGGCGATGCGCTTCAGATCGTCGTGTTGGTAAAACTGCCTTTTGCCGTCCCTTCGGAACCGGTTATCGAAGCGCAGATCGAACGGATCGACCGGACCGGACGCAACAGTTTTCTGGAATTTCTGGTCCCGGAGGCGGTAATCAAGTTCCGACAGGGATTTGGGCGTCTGATCCGTTCCGCCGCCGACCGGGGCGCCGTCGTCGTGCTGGACCAGCGTGTGATCGGAACCGCATACGGGCGTTTGTTTCTGGACTCGCTGCCTACCGGGCACCGGGTATTCCGCAATGGCGACGACTTGATCGAAGGAATTACCCGCTGGTTCGAAGAAACAAGGACAATGCCATGACTTTTTTTGACCGTATCGTCGTCTATGGCCGGATGATCAAGTTTTCGCACAGCGTATTTGCGCTCCCGTTTGCCTTTTCCGGCGCTGCGCTTGCCGCCGACGAACATGGCATCACCCCGGCGCAGGTCGGATGGATTTTGGCGGCGATGGTTGGGGCCAGAAGCGCGGCCATGGGGTTCAATCGGCTGGTCGATCGCCATATCGACGCGCTCAATCCACGCACGGCAAACCGCGAATTGCCGCGCGGCGTCATCGCGCCGGGAACCGTAGCCGGGTTTGTCGCCATCGCATCCGCGCTGTTCGTCTTTGCCGCGTACAACCTAAATCCGCTCTGCTTCGCGCTTTCTCCCGTGGCGCTCGGCGTAGTTTTTTCCTATTCGTATCTGAAACGTTTTACATGGACGTCGCACTTTATGCTGGGTCTTTCGCTCGGTATCGCGCCGATAGGGGCCTGGATCGCCATCACCGGAGCCTTCGCGTTCGAACCCATACTGCTTACCCTCGCCGTACTCACATGGGTCGCCGGATTCGATATCATCTATGCGTGTCAGGACTATGAGTTCGATACCCGGCATGGACTGTTTTCGATTCCGCAACGGCTTGGCATAGGCCGGGCGCTTATGACGGCGCGTATCCTCCACGTCGGAACCGTAGCGGCGTTGATCAGCGTTGGGGGGGTGTTTTCGCTCCATTCGCTGTATCTGGTCGGCGTCGCCATCGTCTCCCTGATGCTCGTCTACGAACACGCACTAGTCCGCGCCAACGACCTGTCGCGTGTCAATGTCGCCTTTTTTACGGTAAACGGAATCATCGGGGTCGTATATTTTTTCTTTACCGTCGGGGCTGTGTGGACGGATGTTTAGGTTTAGAGTCTGATGAAGTCCCCTCGTCGGGGCCTTGTCGTTTTCTGTTGAAATGTAACCTAACCCATCGCTTAAAGGGGACGGTCCTTCGCTGGCATGGTTTTACGGTCTGGGCGGTCTATATCGTATGCAGTTGTCTATTGCCGTACCGGTTCCCCCGTCCCGTCTTTAGGCCCCAGACCGGGCTCAAATCCGACATCTCGCGGCTCTATGGTGGCATCCATGATGCGTTTGACAACGACCACGGTTTTAGGATGGGACAGGCGATAGGCATGGGGGTCACCGCGTTTTCATGGCGGCGGATCACGTAACCCCCTTACTGTCGGAAATCGAATGCCACCTTGACCGCACCGGAGGGGCCGGCGGTCAAGGCATGGAAAAGCGCCTTTCGGTAGTCGGACAAGGAAAAAAGGTGGGTAACCAGTGGTTTGAGCCGAGCGCCGTAACGTTCCATGAGTCGGATCGCCAACTCAAAAGTCCGCACGTTTTGGTTCTCGAAGGTTTCCGTACCGTAGGCATACGCGCCGAGGACACTGAGTTCCTTGTACCAGACGGCGGTCCAGTCGATGCCCGACGGGATGCCCGGCATGCCCACCACCACGACCGCCCCTTGCGTGCCGGTAAGACGCAGTGCATCGTCAAGCGTCCTGTCGTTACCAACACAGTCGAAGGTGACGTGTACACCGCCAATAAACGTGGGGCGACCGATCTCCGGTCGGTGACTCGATGCGCCGGTCTCTTCACAGACGGCCTCGTAGAGCGCTCGGCCCGTAAGAACGACGTCCGCGCCAAGCGCGCGGGCAAACGCCTGCTGGTGGGGATACCGGGCTACCGCCAGAACCCGGCAGCGGCTTCCGATGGCGCGCAACGCGGCAATGGTAAGCAGTCCGATCGACCCACAGCCGAGTACGAGCACGGTGTCGCCGTCGGTGGGCGAGGCCCGCAACGCCGCATGCAGACAGCACGCAAACGGCTCGATCAACACCGCCTCCTCGTCCGACAGCGTATCCGGAACCCGATGCAACTGAAACGGATGCGCGACAAACTCCGGACTCCATCCCCCGCCGGTGTCGCGGCAGTAGCCGGTCTGAATGCCCGGAGCAAGATCACCCTTCATCACGTTTTCGCAGTTGCCATACGCCCCTTGTCGGCACGGCACGCACATCGGCTCGATGCCCCGTACCGGACAGCACAGTGCGGGTTCGATCACTACCCGGTCGCCGATGGCAAAACCCTGCATCTCCTCGCCGATCGCGGCGATCTCCCCAACCGTCTCGTGACCAAAAACAAATGGACACGACGTCATCGGTGAAAAATACGGACTTCCCTTGGCCCGGATGGTGGCAAGGTCCGACCCGCAGACGCCGCTGAGCCGCGTGCGGATGCGGGTCCACGCCGGTGAAGGCAACATCGGCGGCAACAGGTCGGTCCGACGTATACACGACAACGCGCCGGTGGCAAGCCCCGGCCATCGCTGGCCGAACGCACGGACGAACAAATAGCGCGGGACGCTTTTTATGTATTGGATGGCCGAGAAACGATACGTTCCCATCCCCTTTTCTCCGCTAATTCTTTTAGCTTTTTGCCGGGATTGACCACTACGGCATGTCCCACCGTTTCAAGCATGGGCATGTCGGAACGGCTGTCCGCATACGCATGGCTCCGGCCAAGGTCGATCCCGCGTTGTGCTGCGTAGACCCGCACAAGACGCGCCTTTTCTTCGTCCCCGATCGGCGGTCCTGTAAGCTCTCCGGTAAACCGTCCGTTCTCTTCGGTCATGTGCGCCGCGATCAAGTCGTCCGCCCGGAGCCATTCGGCCAGTGGTTCGACGATAAAATCGAGCGATCCGGTGATAAGAACGACCCGTTCGCCTCGCTGTCGGTGTTCCGTGATGCGTTCGACCACGAAGGGAAACAGACGCGGACGCAGGTTTTCTTCGAAATGGGTCCGGCTTTGGGCGCGCAACCGTGCGGTATCCATGCCGCGATAGCGTCTATAGAAGACCCTGTTGAAACGACTGCGGCTGATACGGTCGAGCACGAGAAAGCAGATCACGCGCGGAAGAAAACCGACCGTCCAGAGCAGACGCCGAAACTTCGAATGGCCGTATGTAGCGAAGTAGGCGTAATAGTGGACCACCGTGGCATCGACGATCGTGCCGTCTATATCGAAAAAGGCGGCGGAAGCCGACGGGTCGGGCCCGGCGCTCATCTATGTCTCCGTCCGTCCTGAACCGTTTGCGTCGGCATCTCCTTCGGCGATGTCGTTGATCGTGTCGATCGAGGAGATAGGTTCCTCTTTCTGTTTTTCAAAGCCGGAACGCTCCGCCACCTCCTCGTCTTCGCTGGTTTCCCGATCAGGGGCCTCGGTTTTCAGGACGTGGCGTTTCAACCCCGGAATATGGATCTCTTGGATGTATTCCGGCCAACGGACGCGGGTTACATCGCAGTTGAATGTCACCCGGTCTTCTTCGCACAAGTTGTTGTGAAGCTCGTCGGTCCGTGTGGTTTCGAAGGTGCAGTTTAGCGATGTATACGGGCTGTAGATGGTGGCGTAATAGAGCATCCGAGAAATGGCTGACCGGACGACTGTAGCGCGTTGTTTCCATCGGTTGGCCGAAGGAAGCCAACGGAAATGGTCCAGCGCACGGAGCGCCACATCGAGCGGAAAAATGTAACGGAGCGTGTACCGCCGTCGGAACTGATTTAGCGTGGGGTATGTCCAGCGTGACACGGCAATGGGTTCGCCGCGTTTGTTGAGCCGGGGCGTTTTCCGAAAATAGTCGTAGACAAGGTCGAATACCGTGTGAAACGCCACCGGATTCCGGTCGCCGGTCGCTACCTGAAACACTTGGACGCCCCGGTCGTGCGCCACACGTGGCATGGCGCTCAGGATGGTATTCACCACGATGTCTACCGGGATGATGTCCAGTTTGAAATCGGGACGCGCGGGGAAGTCGGGAAGACGACCGCGGCTGATGGCGTCGATCAGCGGATCGGCTACTTTGAGACCTTCGACCCATCCGGGATCGGGGTCCGACAGGCTACTTTCTACGATCGACGGACGGATAATACCTACCGGCAACTCGCCCCGGTGGCTGACGATAAGCTGTTCACCCATCGCCTTGGTAAGCGTATAGCTGTCGTGCCAGCCCCATCGTTTGCCGATGCGCATGCCTTCTTCGATCAGTCGCTCCTTGAGCCAGCGTTTGCGAAACGTCTCCATCTGGGCGTCGAGCCAGCGCTGGGCGGGGCGCGCGTTCTGGCGGAGCGCCATCTTTTTGAAAACTTCGCGCTGTTCGAGAGAAAACGAAGCCTCGTGTATCTGAGCCGCGTCCGACAGCATGACGTCTATCTCGCGGGCTACATCGAACGGAGCGGTGTCCGTGCCGATTTCATGGGCCATCGACCGGTTCGGGATCGGCGGCGTTTCGGGAATGCGTCCCGTACGCTGACCGTTTACATAGGCGGTGGAGACGTGGATCAGGATGGCATCGCGGCAGGCGGAGGCAAATTCGAGGATACGCCGTGCACCGAGCGTGTTGAGTTGCAGTGCCGCGTCGATTTCTTCGTCAAAGGTTACAGACGCCGCGCTGTTGACGACGATCTGCACCTCGTCCGTCAGCCGGGCGTAGTCTTCCGGTTCGATACCGAGACGGTCGAGCGTGAGGTCGCCCGCGACCGCGACGATCTTTTCGCGCATGACCTCCCGAAACCGGTCGCCGTATATGCCTCGCAACCGGGAAAAGGCGGAAGACTGCAGCACCTCGGTCTCCACCCGCTCTGGAGCGGCGATCACAGAACCATCTTTCTGGCGTTTGTTACGAATCAACAGATAGATGCGTCCCACGTCGGGCGTTCGGCGCATGATCTTCTCCACGACGCCTTTGGCCAGAAAACCGGTCGTGCCGGTGATCAGAAGCGTTTTACCGGACAGAAAGGAAGCGATTTGGCTCATGCCATCAGCCGTTTGAAATGATCCACCCACGGGATGGGGGAAGGGTTGATCCGGCTTAGGACCGCCTGATAAAAACTGGCGTATCCGCCGAGAAGGAGAAGATCGAACGCCTGTTCGAGCAAGGTATTTCCGTGTGCCGGTATCGTAAACGAGGCGACGTTTTGTTCTTCCAGCACCTGCCGTGTAAGCGTGTGGTGTTTGCGGTTTCGAGGGTCGTAGAGGTCCGAATCGAGCAGGACGGCGAGCAAGCGTTTTCGAACCGCCGATGGACCGGTAAGTCCTTCGAGCAGGTGGTGGTTGAGTTCGGGAATGAGAAAATAGGCGGCCATATTTTTGGCGTTTTCGTTCCACTGGTTGGCCAAGATATGCGCGTTGCCGGAGAGGTGTTCCGAGGCGAAGATGAGCGGCGCGCGACGAAAGGCACGACAGGCCAGATCAAGCGCCGGGTTGTCGTCGGCCAAAGCGGCATACACTTCCTTTCGTCTACGCATCGCGGTGATGGTCTGGCGCATCTCCTCGTCCTTCAAGTCGATCATCCCAAGTTGACGAAAAATGCCCAACTGGCACACTACCGTATAACCGAGTCCGATACGCGGCTGACCGCACGGATTGTGGTCGCTCTGAAAAACCACGGCAGGGATGTCGTTTTCTCCGGCAAACCGGGCCAGCGACCCGCCGGTAGTCAGCGCCGCCATCGGGATGTCGGCCCGGAGCGCCTGTTCGGCTACGGCCAGAACCTCTTCGGTGCCGCCTGAATAACTCGACAACAATACGAGGGTATGGCGGTCCGTCCATGCGGGCAGAATGTAGTCGGATACTACCGTGATCGGGACGCGAAGCAGATCGCGGAACACGCTCTGAATTAGATGTGTGCCGATGGCCGAGCCACCCATACCCGCCACTACGACATGCCGTGCCTGTCTGAAAGCCGGTGGAAAACTAAATCCGGAAAGCGTGGCCCACGCCGCCTCCATCTGATCCGGTATCGCACCGATAGAGCCGTACATATTGAGCGGGTCGTATCTTCTGCAAAGCGATAACGTTAGTTTATTCATGATATACACCTGAGGTAACTATACATCCCGAACGACCTGCTCGTCTTTCTTCACACTTCACATTTCTTTTTTAAGGATGTCTCCCGCGATCGCATAGGTGGTTCCGTGCATGGCGATGACCACCAGTCCGATGCCTTCGGCCAGATACCCGCCCGCATAGAGGTTGGGTATGACGGTAGATTCGTAGTTGTGCGGATGTACCGGCATCTGGTGA
>VGJU01000159.1 GCA_016867335.1 Candidatus Zixiibacteriota bacterium
TACAGGTCGCGTCGGATGACGGTAGGCGACACGGTCGTCAAAGAGGGCGACTATATCTCCATCGACGGGACGACCGGCGAGGTCATCGCGGGTGCGATTCCGACGATACCGTCCGAAGTCCTGCAAGTGTTGCTCCAAAAGACGCTTGATCCCGCACATTCCGACGTATACCGGCGGTATGCCAGTCTGATGGAATGGGCGGACAAGGCGCGGAAGCTCAATATCCGCACCAACGCGGACCAGCCGGATCAGGCGGCGGCGGCGCGCGCCTTTGGAGCCGAAGGCATCGGACTGTGCCGCACCGAACACATGTTTTTCGAAGAGGACCGTATCGACGCGGTTCGGGAGATGATTTTAGCGGATGACGAAGCGGGCAGACGCGCGGCGCTCAACAAGCTGTTGCCCATGCAACGGAACGATTTCAGGGGTATCTTCGAGGTGATGAACGGCTATCCCGTCACTATAAGGACGTTGGATCCTCCGTTACACGAATTCTTGCCACACGAAGATGCCGACATTGCCGAGTTGGCAAAGATCATGAACGTCGCATTCGAGAAGCTCAAGCGCAAGGTGGAAGACCTCAAGGAGGCCAACCCCATGCTCGGTCATCGCGGTTGTCGTCTCGGTATCGTGTTTCCGGAGATTACCGAGATGCAGGCGCGTGCCATTTTCGAAGCGGCCACCGACTGTCAAAAACGGGGTGTCCGGGCGTTGCCGGAGGTCATGATTCCTTTGGTGGGGCATGTCAACGAGTTGAATTTGCAGGCCGATATCGTCCGTCGGGTCGCCGGCGAGGTCAAAGCCGAAACAGGGGTGGCGGTGGAGTACAGTGTCGGCACGATGATCGAGTTGCCGCGTGCGGCGCTGACCGCCCATGAAATCGCGGGGACCGCCGAATTCTTCTCGTTTGGGACCAATGACCTCACCCAGACGACGTTTGGTCTGTCGCGTGACGACGCCAAGTTTCTGCCGGAGTATCTCGACCGGGAAATCTGGCCAGGGGATCCTTTTGTCAGCATAGACCGTGGCGGGGTGGGTGTGTTGATCCAGATCGGTGTGGAGAAGGGGCGTAGTGTTCGAAGCGCCCTCAAGGTAGGCATCTGCGGCGAACATGGCGGCGATCCGGATTCGGTCGAATTTTGCCATCAGACGGGGTTGAATTATGTAAGCTGCTCCCCGTACCGAGTTCCCATCGCCCGGCTTGCGGCGGCGCGCGCGGCGCTATCCTGAAAAGGACCGTCCTGTATGAACGCTTCTTTGCGTATTCTTGTTCTTTCCGACAACGCCGAAAGGCGTACGGCCTTCTAGCGTGGTTTTCAGCAGGCGAAACATCCGGCCACCTTTCTTTCTGCATGGTCGTATAACACCTATGCACGGAGTCTCGAACAGACGGAAGTGGACGCCATACTGGCCGACTATCCGCTTGACGGCTGGGATTTGAAGACGGCGCTTCCCATCGCCCGTTTCCTTGCGCCTACTACGCCGTTTATCGTGGTGAGCCGGTCGCCGGACGTGCGCGAGGCCGTTTCCTGGATGCGCGCAGGAGCCGACGAGTATCTGCCGGTCAGCGAAACTGCCCGGCTGCCTGAGATTGTCGGCAAAATGCAACAGGGCCATGAACCCAGAACGATCTCCCGACAGGATCCCGATGGGGTTCCCGATTTTCTCCGTCTTGTACTCGACCATATTCCAGTTCAGATTGCGGTATACGACCTCATGGGCCGATACTGGTATCTCAACGGACAGGCGGTTCGATCACCGGAAATGCGCCAGTGGCTGATCGGAAAGACCGATTTCGATTACTGCCGCAGACGAAATCTGCCGATGAGTATTGCCGAGGATCGTAACACAAACATCCAAAAGTGTATTGCCGAAAAGACGACCGTCGGGTTTGAAGAGGTCTTTCCCACCCCCACGGACGGAAACCGGTATCTTGCCAGGATTTTCAGCCCGGCCCTCAACCCCGATGATACGGTGGTCTATGTGTTGGGCACCTCGGTGGACATTACGGAACGAAAACGTCTGGAGACCCAACTTCAGTACGCCCAGAAATTAGAAAGCCTCGGGGTGCTGGCTGGCGGGATCGCCCACGATTTCAACAATCTGCTTACCGTCATTCTCGGTCATGCCGAGTTGATCAAGGCTCAGATACGTCCTGAATCCCGATGGATAGAAAATACGCGCGCGATCATCCAGGCGTCGCACCGTGCCGCCAGCCTATGCAACCAGATGCTGGCATACGCTGGCAAAAGCCGTTTGGTGGCAAAAGAGTGCCCGGTCAACGCCATCATCGAAGAAATGCGCGACCTCCTTGACGCTTCGGTGGCTAAGCAGGTAAACCTCAAATATCGGCTTGCTTCGAATCTACCTATGGTAAAAGGAGATTCCAGCCAGCTTTTGCAGGTAATCATCAATTTGGTGACCAATGCCTCGGAGGCGATGGAAGGCGGAGAAGGAACGGTTACCATTTCCACCGGGGTCATGCACTGCGACACCGCATATCTCCGAAACACCTATGTAGACGACCGCCTGCTTGAGGGCAACTACGTCTATATCCAAGTCGAAGATACCGGTAAGGGCATGGACGAAGCCACCCGGCAGATGCTGTTCGACCCATTTTTTACGACCAAGTTTACCGGTCGTGGTTTAGGACTTGCCGCGGTTTTGGGGATTGTACGAAGTCATCGGGGTGCTATCAAAATCGACAGCCGGCTTGGCGAGGGAACCACGATGCGTGTTCTTTTCCCGGCGACCGAGACGCTGGAGAGCGAAAGGCACGATGCGCCGCCCTTTGCCGAGCCTACGTGGATAGAAGGCAAGGGGCTGGTGCTTATCGTGGACGACGAGGAAAGCGTGCGGAATGTAAACCGCACCATGTTGGAAAAGATGGGGTTTTCCGTGCTGACCGCATCGGATGGCATGGAGGCGGTAGAGATGTTTATGGAAAGGGCAGACGAAATTGTGCTGGTGCTCCTCGACATCACGATGCCCCGTATGAACGGAGAAGAAGTGTTTGCCGAACTTAAAAATATCCGTAAAAATATCCCCATTTTGTTGCTCAGCGGCTATGGCGAACAAGTCTTGAGCCGGTCTTTGCTGGAAGATCCCCACGCCGATTTTATTCAGAAACCCTCATCGCTGGCGGATCTCACCGAGAAAATCCGCGGTCTTGTATATCAGTAATAGCAGAGAAGCGAAAAGGGGTGCTGTCTTTTTGCTGGTCAGTATCTCCTTCTCATCATGGGGACGGGAACTTCGATAAGCGCCGGTTTATCGGCTTGAATCGCCCGACGCAGTGCCGCCTCCAGTTGTTCCGCATTGTTTGCC
Organism: Candidatus Zixiibacteriota bacterium; assembly: GCA_016867335.1. Taxonomy (GTDB): domain Bacteria; phylum JAAXHH01; class JAAXHH01; order JAAXHH01; family JAAXHH01; genus VGJU01. The sequence goes on from VGJU01000159.1 coordinate 3,328, forward strand.
CGCAAACTCAGCATGCCAAACGACTCGCCCAACCGAACAAAATCCGGGTTGTATAGTCGTGTGCCGAGGACGTGGCCTCCCTGATTTTCGATCTGATTGCGCAGGACGTTGCCATAGGCGTTGTCGTTGAACACTACGGCGATGGCGTTGATTCCGTACTGGACTGCGGTGGCCATCTCCTGTGCGTTGTACAGAAATCCGCCGTCTCCGGAAATCGACACCACGGGTTGATCGGGTCTGCCCAATTTGGCGCCAAGCGCTATGGGATAGGCGCTGCCGAGCGTCCCCATGGACGAGGTCGTGAGATAGGTTTTGGGCGCATAGGCGGGATAGTAGTTTCGGCTGTAATACCCCATCTGGTTCATGCCCGGGACGACGATCCCCTCGTCCGGCAGCGCGTTGCGGATGGCGCGAATTAAGTCTGCCTGTGGCTGAAGCTGTTCTTCCGGTCCAAAGCGTTTGGCGTTTATGCCGGCCAGTTCTTCGGGCAGATTGGGACGCGGCGTGCGGAGTGCGGCCACCCGGCGATAGAGTCCTTCAAGACAGATTTTTGCATCGCCCGTGATAGCGCATTCGGGAGCGCCCGAAGTAGCGGTTTGCGGTTCGATGTCGATACGGATTACTTTTTGGTGCGCACCCGGTGTTCCAAACCCCCCCCGAACCCCTACAGCGAGGATGACATCCCGTCGGTCGGTCCACTCTTTGAGCGGTTTGAATCCCATATTGGCCATACCGAGTGACAGTGGATGGCGGTCGGAGAGAATGCCTTTTCCAGTTCGACTCGTGACGACCGGCGCTTTCAAAAATTCCGCCAATGCCCGCACGATCGGCGCGGCATCGCTGTAGACAGCGCCGCTGCCGGCCCAAATCAAGGGACGTTCGGCTTGGGTTAACAGTTGTGCGGCCAACTCCATGGCCTCATCGTCCCCCTCGGCGGCCCTTGAGGGTTGGGTTTCCGGTTCGAAAAACGTGACCTCCTCGCGCATACCCATGACTGCCGGTCCCACTTCGACCACTACCGGAGCGGGCCGACCTGTGTGCAACTGCCGAAAGGCTTCGCGCACCAGGCCGGGCACGCGAGCGGGGTTTTGTGCCCGCCCGGCCCATTTTGCATAGGCGAGGTGGCTCGCCAAACCGTCGAAATTTGTTCTTGACGGGTCCGGTGCGGTGTGATCGTCGCCTGTGACCATCAACACCGGAGAAGAAACCGCGGCCGCCGTAGAAAGCCCGGCGAGTGTGTTGAAAAACCCCGGCCCCTCTACGACAAGACCGACGCCTACTTTGCCGCTTACCCGCGCATAGCCATCGGCCATATAGCTTGCGGCTTGTTCGTGGCGAAGGCTGATATAGCGTATGTCCGGACGCTCGTAAAGCGCATCTATGGCTTCGTATTGTCCGGCGCCCGGCAGACCCATAACCAACCGGACCCCTTCCCGATACAACGACTCGATCAGCGCTTGGCCTCCGTTTATTTGTGGCATATGTCTCGTTCCCCATTTTGAGATGGAATGCTACAACGGGTTCAACTCTTGTGGTGAGCTGCCGATTTGATTTTCAAAAAGACATAATAGGTTTCCTTTCTACGCAGGGCAATCTCATTTTATCGGTGGCCCGATCCAAAGCGATTCCGATTGCCTGCGGAAGGGGCGGACCGTATTTTAGCGACATATCGTCCGGCGGTTCGGCAACCGGATCAAACCGAGGTGCAGCTTCCCCGGAGGTTTATATGAAAAAAGTCCTCGTCCTCGGCGCGTCGGGACAGGTGGCGGCACATACCACACCGGGGCTCGAATCTCATTACGACTTGTATCTTGGGGATGTGCGTCCGCATCCCTTTGGCAAGACGGTACATCCGGTAGATATCACACAGTACGAGCAGGTGCGGCGGGCGGCGGCGGGTATAGACGCAGTGATGGATTTTGCCGCGCACAAAAACCATCCAGTGATGGATTTCGAGGTAAGCACCAAAGGGGCGTTTCACGTCATGCGTGCCGCCGTGGAACACGGGATCAAAAAAGTCATCATCATGGGGCCGCAACTGGTTCGGGGTGCGTATGACGAAGATTTCGACATTGACGACGTGCCGCCGGTGGTCAGCACCGGCTACAACGTGCTGAGCAAGTATCTGAGCATCGAACTGTGCAAAGCCTATGCCCGGGCACACGGGATCGAGACGATCTTTTTTCTATTTAACGGTCTGGGACCAAAACCTGCGGCTCCGGTCACGGGACAGGATTTTCCTCCTATGGTCATCGTCTGGGAGGATTTGCATCATGCCTGCCGATTGGCGTTGGAGATCGCGTCCGTACCGGACCACTGTCAGGTGTTTCACATGCTGAGCTATTCGGGACACGGCAAATATCTGACCGACAAGGCAAAAAGAATGCTGGGCTATGCTCCGCTGGAGCCTGTGGAGCGTTATTACCGACGCATTCCGTAAATTATGAATTATGAAGGAGGGGGCATGTTTTGTATCGTCGCGTTTGTCGGTATGACGGGGTCGGGGAAGTCTACTGCCGCGCAGTGTCTGCTGGATCGGGGATGGGCGTATATCCGGTTTGGAGACGCCACGATCGAGCGGTTGAAGACGGCGGGTCTGGCGATCAACCCGGAAAACGAAAAGACGATGCGCGAGGGACTTCGCCGCGAATACGGGATGGGTGCGTTTGCGCTTCTTTCGTTGCCCGCTATCGAGGCGGCGATTCAAACCGGTCATGTGGTGGTGGACGGGTTGTATTCGTGGTTGGAATACAAGATTCTAAGGGAGCGGTTTGGCGACCGGCTTCATGTCGTGGCGGTCCATGCTGCTCCGAAAACGCGGTATGATCGACTGGAGAAACGTCTGCACGACCCGAAAAAAGACCCAAACTACCGGATGCGGCCTTTGACGGCGGAGCAGGCGCAATTGCGGGATGTTGCCGAGATCGAGAACATCGAAAAGGGTGGTCCCATCGCCATGGCCGACCATGTCATTTCCAACGAATCCACCGCTGAATCGCTTACCGGTCAGGTGCTGGCGTACGCCGACCGGATCACCCGATAACGCAGGAGCATCGTCCATGAGCGACAGACCGCATGTCAGACCGAGTTGGGACGAGTATTTTATGGGGCTTATGGAGGAGGTGGGCAAAAGGGCGACATGCGACCGAGGGCGAAGCGGGTGTATCGTGGTACGGGACAAGCGGATCATCGCCACGGGCTATGTCGGTTCTCCACCCGGTCTGCCGCATTGTGACGAAGCGGGTCATCTGATGAAAAAGGTGGTGGACGAAGACGGGACGATTCGTCAGCACTGCGTCCGCACGATCCACGCCGAACAGAACGCCATCTGTCAGGCGGCGCGGTACGGCATTCCGCTGGAAGGGGCGACGCTCTACTGCAAGATGGAGCCGTGTCGCACCTGCGCCATGCTGATCATCAGCGTGGGCATCCGCAAGGTGGTTGCCCGGCGCCGCTATCACGCCGCGCAGGAGACGCGCGAGATGTTCCGCGATGCGGGGGTGGAACTGGTGGTCATCGAAGACCAAACCGAAACCTATACGAACCAGTAACGAAAACAGCCGCTATCCTGTCGGTATGCGGCGCTTGTCCGCCTCCGTAAGAAACGATTGTATTTGCTCCGCAAACACGGTCATCGTCTCCTCTATCGTTGCTTGGGAAGTGTCGAGGACGATTTTGTTTTTCAGGATGGATGCCTCGAACGCGGCTTCGAAAAGCCGGCATACCCGCTCGATATCCTCCTCGCGCACGACCGGATACGGGTGCGGATTTTCGTGCATCCGTCGGGCGATGGCCTCCGGCGCGGTTTTTACGAGAATCAGCACGGTCTGGGGCGCCAACCGGGCGACCAGTCCTTCGAGGTTTTTGGAATGAACGGCTCGGTCTCCCGCCATCCCCGGCCCGCCATAACGGTAATACAGTCGCGCATAGATGGTATCTTCGATATAAAACCCCACGACGATCTGATCCCGATCTTCCACTCCGTGCGGAGCGTGGTAATACAGGTTGTGCCGCATGTAGGCTTCCTGCATTTTGAGCGACAGTCCCATAAACTGCCGACAGTCCTCTTCCGTAGGCTTCACCGGATGATGGTCCACCACATCGGGTATCTTCCAGTGGTCATGAAGCGATCCAAGCTCGATCCCCATCTTTTCTTTGGCCCAGCGGCACATTTCCAGCCCCAGCGTCGTTGTTCCCGCGTATTCGCAGCCGATCAAAAACAGTCGCATGGTTTTACTCTCTCGTTTTGAGCAAATCTCGAATTTCCGCCAGCAGTTCCTGATCTCTGGTCGGGGGCGGCGGTGCCGCTTCGGCGATGGCGACTTCAGCTTCGGCACGGCTTTTCAAGGCCCATCCGAGAAATTTTTTCATAAATATGAACAGGGCGGCGGCTACGATAAAAAAGTTGACGATCTCGCCGATAAAAAGCCCGTAAGGCACCTCGCTTCCCTTGATGATCACTTTCCAGCCGAGATAACCCTGCTCGGCCGGCATCAGGGTGGCAATCAACGGCATGATGATGTTTTTGACCAACGAGTCGGTGACTTTGCCAAAGGCGGCGCCGATGATGACTCCAATGGCAAGATCGATAAGATTGCCTTTGAACGCAAAGGTTTTGAACTCCTGAAACCAAGACGTTGCCGTTTTGGTTGGTGCGATAGGGAGTGGTTCGGGTGATGTCATAGGGGGTTATCCTTTATGCTTAAGGCTTTCCGCCCATCCTTCAGACTTCTCTCTTTGGCGTATAGTCGATCCGGGCGTAGTCGATCCGGCCTTCGCGCACTTCTACAAAGGGTTGACCGTTTTCTACCCCTGAGATGCCGTATCCGGTTGCTGTAGCGAGAAACGAACGGAAGTCGCCTAAAATCGACGGCGCGATGTGGAGCGTGCGTTCCACCGCGTCGTAGCGAATGCCGGCAAGCCCTTGGATCAGTCCGTAGGAGGCCATGGCACGCGCGTACCAGTGACCGCATTCGTACTCGTTAAACGGGTTTCGGATTTCACCGTCATAGCGGTCCCGACAGATGCGAACGATTTCGAGACCTTCTTCCACGCGCCCCATGAGCATCAGGTGACTGGCTACCTGATATTCGATCCCGGTCCACACCTCGTCGCTGTATACAAACGGCAACGACAGTTTGCCTCCGGTTGGCCACGAGCAGAGCAACAGCCCCCCCTCGTTTCCGATGGCGTAGGTAGGTCGCTGGGGATTGGCGTGGGCGTTCAAATCCCGTTTCAGGTTATGGCGATGGATGGCCAGCAGATGCGAAGTTTCCTTATCGGTGTTTAGAAAGACGCCCGCGCCGCATACGCGGGCCATCCACGCGCCGAGAATGCCGTCCGACAAACAGCCATCCCCATACTGGTATTTGGGGCCTTCTTTTTCGAGCAATGTCAGCGCTTCGGGGGTATAGTTGGTGCGGAGCGCCGGCGTTTCGGTGGGGTTTGGCGCGCGCAGATTGCGCCATTCGATTTTCTGGATATAGTATTCACCGTTCCAGAGATCGGTTTCCATAAAAGCGACGCCTTTTTGCAAGAGCCTCTCGTAGCCGCTTACATCGTCTTCGAGCGCTTTTCCGATCAGGACCGCCGCTTGGAGCGCGCCGAGGTAGAAGCTGGTGCACATGCCGTCCGGCCCCCAGAACTCGATGTCGTAGGTGTTGTGGTGTGGCTCGATCAACGCGCCCTTACGGTCGGGATCCCAGACTTCTAT
>VGJU01000160.1 GCA_016867335.1 Candidatus Zixiibacteriota bacterium
GCTTTTCCGAAAAGCTCGACCCCCCTCGGCTCCAGCGTATCGTCGAGCAACAGACCGCCAAGACGCATCAGACGCTCGTCGAGCAAAAGCGATTTGAAAAACGGATCGTAATAATCCATCCGCTCAAAACGAAACAGCGTTTCCGGGTTGTCTTTGTTCTCATACAGCGCATCGTGCGCCGGAAGCCCGGGCGCTATCTCGGCGACATAACGGTCCAACCGAGCCGAGATAGCGGCCACCTCATCCGCCCCGAAAAAACCCTTGAGTACCGTAAACCCGTTGCGGTCAAACTCCTCTTTGTGTCCCGGCACGTCCATAATACTTTCTCCTTTGCCCAATCGGTTGCTTGTTTTCAGAAGTTGTTGCGTTAAACCAAGCTGCGCCTGATGAACAGAACATCGAGTGCATAGGATTATCGCTTGGGCGGGAATGACACAAGGTTGGCGTCACTGAGATTACCGGTTTTGATCGTCAAAGCCCCTTAGCGCTCTTTGCGTATGGCAGCGGAGTATAAGACACAGCGATTTATTGTGCAATAGAAATACCCCTTTGCCCCCACCCCGGGTCTCCCCACGAACCGGGAAGAAGCTTGCCATGGGGCAGGGTTCACTTCCCCGCGTTCACGCTAATCCCTATATCTTTTGAACCGTCCATAGATGCATCTTCTTGACTTGTGAAAACGCCGACCCTATTTTGGAGAAATGTATCCTGTGTTTTGTACCGCCCAACACCCAAAAGTCTGCACAGGACCGAACCCCCGTATGCCTTTTTCATCATTTCCTACTTCCTACCTCCAACTTCCTGCTTGCCTTTTTCTTGTCTTCCTGACCACGTGCGCCAACCCGTCCGGGCCTCCGGAACTGGCCATCACCGCCCCTTCGGCCGACGCCTTGCTCGAAGGGGTCGCTTCGGTTACCGTGGACGCTTCGTCGGCAGGAGAACTGGCACGACTGGAACTGCTCGTAGACGATGCCGTCTCCGCCACGATCACCGGGTCATCCCTGCCACGTTCGTTTTCATGGGACACGGGATCCAGTGCGTCCGCTAGTACGGCTCCAACTCGTCACGTCCTCAAAATCCGGGCCTACAATGGCGACGGGCGGAAACGCGAAAGCGATCCGGTCGCCGTGTACGTCCTGTACCCCAAACGGCTTACCGAAACCCCCGACATCGACATACAACCGGAATGGTCATCTGACGGAACCAAGATCATCTTCAAATCCAATCGTTTTTCTCCCGATCCGGTTCAGTCGTTCAAAATCTATACGATGACCGCCACAGGGGCCGCCGAAACCCAGATTTTTACCGACCGCGATTATCATGGCTATCCCGACTGGTCGCCCGACGGACAGCATGTGATTTTCAACTCGTTCGATCCGGGCAACAACGAAATTTTTACCGCTTCGGTAATCTCCGGCGTTTCACAACGGATTACCAACGATCCGTCCTTTGACGATTCGGGACGCTGGTCACCCGATGGAACACGGATTGCTTTTTTCTCTACCCGGACCGGAAACCCCGAACTGTACCTGACGCCCGTAACGCTGTCGGGCGCACCAAACGGAAGCCCGGTCCGGCTTACGAGCAACGCATTTCGTGACGAACAGCCACGCTGGTCACCCGACGGGACAAAACTCGTGTTCGAATCGGACCGCACCGGAGTCATGAAGGTATGGACGATGCCCGCTGTCGGCGGTACCGCCGTCCAAGTGACCGACGACCGGACCGGAGACGACGGCTACCCCAACTGGTCGCGGGACGGACGACGCATCGTCTTCGACTCGGAACGAAACGGGAACCGCGACCTGTATATTATCGCCGCAGAAGGAGGTGCGCCGATCCGTATCACCTCGCACACCGCGTTTGACGAGCATCCCAGTTGGTCACCCGACGGACGGAAAATCGTTTTTGCCTCGAACCGTAGCGGCAATATGGACATCTGGGTCGTCGAAATCCCCGTGTTGCCCTGATCGGTCAAAACGCTCCATGCCTGCCCCTCACTTTGCCGGATACCGTCTGCTAATCGCCGGTGCGACCCTGCCGATCGCCTTTGTCTGGACCTGCGACCACCCGCCGGCATGGGAACGGGAAAACCCCGTTCTTCCCCTCCCCGCGCCGCCTGCTGGCATCATTACCCCGCTCAACGATCCTCTGGCACTCAACTACCCCCGCCGGACCGCCCCACCGACACCGGAGCGCGTGCATCTCGGTCGATGGCTGTTTCATGACCGCCGTCTCTCCGCCGACGGGAAAGTCTCCTGCGCGTCGTGTCACCTTGCCAAACACGGGTACTCGAATACCGAACGGTTTCCGGCAGGCGCTTACGGTCGCCGGGGAACACGAAAGACGCTCCCTATCGCCAACCTCGCATGGTCCGTATACCCACACTATTTCCGGGACGGACGTGCCGAATCCCTCGAAGACCAAGTCGTCGTGGCGCTGACCGCGGAAACCGAGATGGGTAGCACGGCACGGCACGTCGAAGAAACCGTGCGCCGGATCACCGCCTATAGACCCTATTTCGAGACCGCTTTTAGGTCGCCGGAAATCTCCATAGACCGTATCGCCGTTGCCATCGCCGACTACGAACGCACGTTGATGAGCGGCGATTCACGCTGGGATCGGTGGCAACGGACGGCGGTGGAAGATACTTCGGCGCTTGCCATGGGACACCGACTGTTTTTTGGCAAAGCCGGTTGTCACCGTTGTCATCTTGGCCAAAATTTTACCGACAACCGATTTCACAACGAAGGCATCGGGTGGGATACGGCTTCCGCCGTTTTTGCCGACGAGGGACGCGCCGTAGTGACGGGGACGGACGCGCACCGAGGGTATTTCAGAACGCCAACGCTCCGTGACGTAGCGCGGCATCCCCCCTATATGCACGACGGATCGCTCCCGACGCTCCGCGCAGTCGTGGAACACTACAACCGAGGCGGCATCACCAACCCCTATCTGTCTCCGGAACTCAAGCCTCTGTATTTGACCGGTGCGGAAATCGACGCGCTCTGCCATTTTCTCGAAGCGCTCGACGGAGGAAATGTCCGTGATACCGGTCCTTCTGCGTTCCCAGAGTAGACCGCCCCTTTCCTGTTACACCTCGACGCTTGCCGGATCACCCAGTGAAAGCTATATTACCTCGGATGGAAGCGCTTTTATTCGGCGGTAACAACGTTTCCGCAAAACGGCGCTTGTCATACGGTTGGGGATGGAGGGAAAACGCCATGATACATACGGGCATCGTGGGCTACGGGTTTGCGGGACGCTCGTTTCATGCGTATCTAATTTCGCTCGTCGAAGGACTGCAACTTGCCGGTGTCGTCACACGCGACCCTGCCCGGCGTCAGGCCGCCGCCGAACGTTCCGTGCCCTTGTATGCCTCGCTCGACGAGATGCTGGAAAACGACGCGCTACGGCTTATCGTAATCGCCACACCGCACGACACGCACGCGGACCTTGCCATCCGGGCTATGAACGCCGGTAGACATGTCGTGGTAGACAAGGTGATGTGTATGAACACGGCGGAAGCGGACGCGATGATTGCGGCAAGCCGCAAAAACAGCGTTTTGCTGAGCGTGTTTCACAACCGCCGATGGGACGGAGATTTTCTTACGGTCAAAAAAGTGCTGGAAGACGGACTGATCGGAGCACCGTTCCAGATCGAAACCGCCGTCTGCCGCTACCGGTCGTCACGAGGCTGGCGTTCGAGTCTTGAACAAAGCGGGGGACTCCTGTTCGACTGGGGTGCGCATCTGGTCGATCAGGCGCTTCAGCTTGTCGCGGCCCGTCCGGTTTCGGTGGATTGCCATACGCACAAACACCTGTGGGACGGGGACACGGAAGACCACGCCACTTGTGCGATCCGGTTTGAGAACGGTCTTCTGTTTACCGCCGAAGTCAGCAATCTGGCCCGCATCGCCAAACCGCGCTGGCGCGTGCTTGGCACGCAAGGGGCGCTTGTCAAGGAAGGGTTGGACCCGCAAGAGGCGGCCATGATCCAAGGGCATATCGACACGGCGGAAGAACCACCCGAACACCGGGCGCGTATCGTTACTACACTAAACGGAACGCTTGCGGAAATGTCCATAGAATCGTTGCGCGGCAGTTGGAAATCGTATTACCAAAACATATCCGATGTGTTACATCGCGGCGCAACACCGGCGGTTACGGCGGAAAGCATGCGTCCGGTGATGCAGGTTCTGGATGCCGCGCGTGAGTCGGCGGCGACAGGCCGCTCCGTACCGGTAAAAAACGAATAAAGAAAGGGATAGGCATGGAAAAACGCCGGATGGTGGTCCTTACCGAAGGCCGGTTGGGAACGTTTACCTCAAAGACCGCCGCGTCGCTGATCCGTTACAAACCCGACGAGGTGGTGGCCGTGCTCGACAGCACCCACGCGGGCAAAAAATTGGAAGACATACTCGAAATCGGTCACGGTATTCCGATCGTAGCCACTTTGCAGGAGACGCTCGCGTTCGACCCTACGTCGCTTGTCATCGGTATTGCGACGCCGGGCGGCGTGTTGCCCGAAGCGTGGCGCGCCGTGATCTGCGAGGCGATACAAAACCGTCTGGAGATCGTCAATGGGCTACACACGTTTCTGACCGAGGACGCCGAGTTCGTCTCGCTTGCCAAAACGCACGGCGCCCGGTTGTGGGATGTGCGCCAGCCGCCGGCGCATCTGGATGTGGGGCGTCACCAGGTCCACAAACTGCCCAATTTGCGCGTGCTGACGGTAGGCGCCGACTCCAGCATCGGCAAGATGTTGGCAGCCATCGAGATTACACGCGCCGCGCGCCGTGCTGGGTGGGACTCCGAGTTTGTGGCGACGGGTCAGACCGGCATCATGATCGAAGGATCGGGTATCGCCATCGACACGGTCGTCTCCGATTTTATTTCGGGCGCGGTGGAACAGCTGATCATGGAACGCAAACACCGCGAAATGCTGGTGGTCGAAGGACAAGGAACCATCATTCATCCTTCGTATTCCGGTGTATCGCTGGGGTTGCTCCATGGCGCAGCCCCGCAGGCGCTCGTCCTGTGTCATCAACCTGGACGGGATTTTCTCCGTAACCTGCCGGTAAAAATACCCTCGTACAACGATCTGATCCATGTGCATGAGACGATTGCGCGTGCGCTGTTTCCGTGCGAAGTCGTGGCGGTTTCGCTCAACTGCGCGGGTATGACCAAAGAAGAGGCGCGACGAGCCGTGGACGCCGCGCACCGGGAAACCGGGCTTCCCGCCACCGATTGCGTAAAATTTGGCTGTGACGTGATTCTCGAAGCGCTCCGGTCTTTCCGGCCAAACAACCGATGACCTCGCTTCTTCGCATCCTGACGACGGACGAGGCCCGTGCGACCATCCTGATACACCGCGCACCGGATAATCCCATCTTTACGCCCGAAATGGCCGAACGCAGCCGCGTGGTCTTTGGCGAACCGCTGACACCGGATCGGGCGGTGGAGCGGATCATCCGAGAGGTGCGTACAACCGGAGACGAGGCCGTACGCCGTTATACCCGTCTACTCGACGGTCCCGATCTGGTCGATTTCATGGTGGACCGCTCGGAAATAGAGACGGCGTTAGACCGCCTGTCGCCCGATCTACGGGCGGCGATGGAAACGGCGGCGGAACGTATCCGCGCGTTTCACCAACGTCAACCTGCTGGCTCGTGGATACATTGGGACGAAGACGGCGGAACCGGACAGATTGTACGTCCCCTCAACCGTGTCGGCCTGTACGTCCCCGGCGGTCAGGCGGTGCTGTTCTCCACCTTGCTCATGGCGGCGATCCCCGCGCGGGTAGCCGGTGTCCGCGAGATCGTCGTGGTTTCTCCGCCCGACCGCACCGGGGCCATGAGCCCGGCGCTTCTGGCCGCAGCGCATCTGAGCGGCGTGGATACCGTTTATCGAGTGGGTGGCGCGCAGGCCATCGCCGCGCTGGCGTACGGCACGGCGTCCATCCCCCGTGTCGATAAAATCCTCGGCCCCGGCAACCTGTTTGTCGTGACCGCCAAACGCCAAGTGTTTGGCGCGGTGGATATCGACCAATTGCCCGGCCCTACCGAGACTATGCTTATTGCCGAAGCCGACACGCATCCGGGCTATGCCGCCGCCGACCTGCTCGCGCAGGCCGAACACGATCCGCTGGCGACCGCGATCCTCCTGACCCCTTCGGTGTCGCTCGCCCAGGCGGTTCAGCAAGAAGCCGGCAAACAGATCGACGCGCTCGATCGCGCCGAGATCGTCCGGGCATCGCTCGCTCGAAACGGCGGTATCGTGGTGACAAAAGACATCGACGAGGCGATAGATATCGCCAACGCCTATGCCCCGGAACATCTCTGTCTGCTGCTCCGCGATCCGTGGGGTTTTGTCGGACGCATCGAAAACGCAGGCGGCGTCTTTGTCGGAGAACATTCGTCCGAGGCGCTGGGCGACTATGTCACTGGTCCCAGCCACATCATGCCCACCGGCGGAACCGCGCGGTTTTCATCGCCGCTTAGCGTACGGGATTTTGTCAAGATTATCAGTGTCTTTGGCGTAAACGAGACGGCAGCAAAAAAACTGGCTTTTTCGGCCATCACGCTGGCGGAAGCCGAGGGGTTGGGGGGGCATGCCAGCGCTCTGCGCCGACGGCTGGATGGGGCGTGATTCTTGCTGACCCAATAACAAGTCTCAAGAGAAGCAAGCCGTACCCTCAACAGAGCGCTCAACTGGGTTTGAGCAACATGTATTCCTTTTTGCCAAGAAATCGAGGCTGTCGGTTGAGGAGGTTGACATCCACGTAAGCCAACGCTCGGGCAAACACCTCTCGACTGCGCACCGCCCAGCCATCTCCCCCCTCTCCGTCCGGCACGCAAAACCCTACCGCGCTTAGCCCGATCGCATCCGCCAGATACAGGGCGCGTTCACAGTGAAACCGTTGCGAAACGATCACCAACTGGTCGATCCCAAACACTTTTTGGGCGCGGTAAATCGAGTCGAGCGTCCTAAAACCCGCATAATCCTGTGTGATATACTCCGTAGGAACACCTAGGTTGATCAGATCTTTTTTCATCGTGGTCGGCTCGTTGTACTGTATCGTCGCATTGTCTCCGCTGACCAAAATGCCCCTTATTTTGCCTGCGTGAAACAAATCCGCCGCCGCCACGATACGGTATGCATAGTAGTTGTTTAACCTTCCCCCGGAATACTTGGACGTGCCCAACACCAACGCCACGGGTAGGGTCGGGGTGTTGGCCGGCTCGAAAAACAGCCGGCTACGCGCATTCCGCGACATCACGTAGTCGTTCCATGCCAGCGTCACCACGACAAATGCCACGCAGACGACGACGATTTCCGCCTGTTTTTTTAGACTGGGTATCACGACGACACCGGAAGAAAACACGGCCGTTACAACCTGCGGGCCGCGAAAATCACGCTCGGACCGTTGATCTGCTCTTCTCCGTGCCGGATCAAGCCTACCTCGTTGTCCAGCAAATAGGCGGTAAATCGGGAAAGAAGACCGTTGCCGGCACCGTGCTCGCTGGCATTGCTGATGACGCCTCGGTCCCGATACCAGCCGATTTTGTGTGGGAGCGTTCTCAACAGGAAAAGCGGGAGGGTAAGCACCTGAAAGTAATACGAAAAATAGACAACTTCGAAGCGACCTTCGAGCAACTTTTTCAACTCCGGCTCGCGGTATCTGCGGCAGTGGTGGACCATGTCGTCCGCGTAGGACCACAGCCATGGATGCGCCGGGACGGTGGCGTAGAACAGACCGTCGGGCCGGAGAACGCTATGTATCAGGTCGATAAAGGCCGTATCGTCCGGAATGTGCTCCAAAACGTCAAACAACCCGATGGCGGGAACGGATTCGGGCAGTAGACCGGCATCCTGTAATGTGGCGCAAACGACTTGCGGAAGTCCGCGTTTGACACGTGCGTTTTCCGACCCAACCGATCCGGGTTCGAGCAACACCGCCTCGAACCCTTCGGCGATCATCCGTTGCGCCTGATATCCATTTCCGCCGCCGACGTCGAGGATAAACCCATCGGGGGGAAAACGATGGATCAGCGCCATGATACAGTCGTTGCGATGGTTAAACCAGAACGAGGCATCTTCGATTTCGAAGCATCGCTGGTTGCCGTCGTCCGGATACGACACGCCGGTCCCACGCGACGCGCGCCAGATGCCCCGTTCGTCGTGTCGCAGTTGCGGAGCGAGATCTAGGATACGCACAGCGCTCGCTCCTACTCCGGAAGATCGGGTGGCGCGGCATAGCCGATGCTGGCGTATCCGGCAACGTCACCGCCTTTGAGTCGGTATGGATGCGGAAAAACGCGAAGCGACCGATCCGATAAAGGCAGAGAAACCCTTTCACCGCCCCGGTGTGCGGACTGTTTGAGCGCGATGGCGATCTCCAGCGCCTGTCGATAATCGTGCCCACTGCACACTGCGTCCCCACCGGTGTCAAAAGCCCGCATGAGCCGTTCGACCACCAGCGTGAAAAACTCCTTGGGTTCACCGGTCGTCAGCCAATCCGGATACACCGGAGACGCCGAAGCGCCCGTTCCTTCGATAAGTACCGAACGAGGGCCGCCCAGCCATACTTCGCCGTTTTCGCCTTTTACATGGACACGACACGTCACGGCAGAGGGTTCAGGTATTTCGCAAACACCGCCGTCCGTCAACCCCAACCATCCCCGCATCCCACAGTCGATATCGGCTTCCGGTTCCCCCGGAGGAACTTCCCAGCCGGATTCAGGCGGCAGTTCGGCACCTTCCGCCCATACCACCTCCTGCCCGGTAATCGTACGCAACATCGTCAACTGGACGCACCCCGCACCCGACGCCTCACGCGGCAACCCACCCGGAATCGAAGCCCATATGATCCGTCCGATATGTCCTTCGCGTATCCATGCGGCGGTTTCGAGCAGGTTGGGTACTTCCCAACAAGCCGTGCCGCACCCAAAGGCGGTGCCACGCTCCCGGCATACCG
>VGJU01000161.1 GCA_016867335.1 Candidatus Zixiibacteriota bacterium
TTCGCAAGCCATGACCGGATTGGGTGTTATGGAAGGGCTGACGCTCAATTATTCCTCGACATCGGCGGTTACCTCCACTATGGTAGTGATGGGTGTGGTGTTGGCTTCGACCGTGTATCCGGCGCGAAAGGCGGGCCAGATGGCGGTGCCCGACGTGGAAAGGGAGTGGAAATTTCCCGAACCCGAAGGCGACCTCTGGCGGTTTGATTTTCCGTTTACCGTTTCGGGTGTGGAAGTGCTGGGGCTTTGCTCCTATCTGAACGACTATTTTGCCTCGCACTGGGAAGATTCGATCGGGCTTTTTCATGCCAGCCATGTCGGTTTGTCCGATCGCGCCACCCCGCTGGGAACCGCCTATCGGATCGGTCTCCACGTATGGCTTTCCCCCTATGACATGGGGATCAGCGAGGAAGTCGAGTTTACGGCGCATCCATTGGGTGAGTTTAACACCTATCGGATCGACTTGTCGATCACCCGACTGAGCGGGGATGTAGACTCGTGGAAGCGGGTCAACCGGAGATTTTTGAACACGGTCCGCAAACAGTTTCTGGTATGGCGCACGATCGACGAGGATACCAAAACACAGTTTGCGGCGCGGGGGCGGACCCTGCTCACCCCCGTCACGGATTCTTCTGCGGCTACAGCATGAAAGGCGCTCTACATGTCGGCAACGGAAGCCCCTGCCACAGAACAGCGTGAAACCGCCCTCCTTCCGAGGGAGATGGTTACGCCACGCGCCATTCTGGTCGGCATGGCGTGTTCGTTTATCCTGGGCGTGGCGGACCCTTACGCCAATCTCATCATCAAGGGGTCGTACTTAGGAAGCAACTTTACACCCATCGGCGTCGTGTTTCTGTTTGCCATCCTGGTCGGGGTCGTCAATACCGTCCTGCGGAGCATGAATCCGCAAATCGCATTGACGCCGGGTGAGTTGGCTGTGGTGTACATCATGTCGCTCGTAGCTTCTGCAATTCCGTCGTACGGGCTGACCGAGGTGCTCTTGCCCGCCATGGCGTCGATGTATTACGCCACACCGGAAAACAAATGGTTCGAAGATATCGTACCGCGCATACAGCCGTATCTGATGCCGCAGGACCCAGAGGCGGTCCGGTCGTTTTTCGAAGGGCTTCCGCAGGGCGAGGTCATTCCGTGGGGGGTATGGACGACTCCGCTGACCGTATGGCTGAGTTTTGTGCTGGTGCTGTATTTTGTAATGTTCTGCGTTACGGTGATCCTGCGTAAACAGTGGATCGAACGCGAGCGGCTCGTATTCCCCTTGGTCAAGCTCCCGACCGAAATGATCGACCCCGGCGACGACGCGCGGTCGCCCGTAACACCGTTTTTCCGTAATCGGCTTATGTGGATAGGATTTGCCATTCCGTTTCTGATCAACGGCTGGAACAGCATACACAACTACATCTACTTTTTTCCCACCATCTATTTTACCGAATCCATCGGGCTTTTCAACAATCGACTGGTATTGCCGCTCAACCTGTCTTTTCCACTGGTCGGTTTTGGCTATCTGCTCAGTCTCGAAGTGTCGTTCAGTCTGTGGCTGTTTTTTCTGATCAGCCGGACACAGGGGCTTATGAACGCCACCTTTGGGATCGACATTGCTGGCAATACGGCGTTGCCCGCAACCTATCAAGGTTTCGGGGCGCTGTTTACGTTGGTGTTTTTCGGGCTGTGGATGGCGCGCAGCCATCTCAAAGACGTGGTACGCAAGGCGTTCAAAGGCGATCCGTCGATAGACGATTCGGGGGAGAGTCTTTCGTATCGCGCTGCGGTTGTCGGGGGCGGTCTGGGGGTCGTATTTCTCATCGGCTGGATGATGGTGATCGGGCTTTCGTTGTGGGTGGCGGCAGTCGTGTTTTTGCTGGTATTTGTCGTGTATGTGGGGTTTTCGCGTATCGTGGCGGAGGGAGGTGTTCTTTTTGCCGAAACGCTCAATCCGCAGGAGTTTATGATATCCGGTTTTACGGGGCCGGTACTCGGCGCCCAGAACTTGGTTGGTCTGGGGTTGACCAAGTTCTGGATGACCCACACACGTACGCTTATCATGCCGTCGATGGCAAACGGTCTCAAGTTGGCCGACGCAGCGGGCATCCTGAATCCGCGTCTACTGACCGTGGCGGTGGGGCTGGCGATTCTGACCAGTATGGCAGCGTCGATTTATACGGTGATGTTTTTGGCGTATCAGTATGGTGGGATCAACCTGAATTGGCACTTTTTTGGCGAGTTGCAACAGAGCCGTTTTGGGTATTATGCGGCCAATATCGCCAGTACGTCCGACCCGTTTGGTCGATGGTTCTTTTTTGGCATCGGCGCGGCGGTCATGTGGGCACTGATGATGGTCAGACAACAGCTTATCTGGTGGCCCCTGCACTTTATCGGTTTTCCGGTCGGTGCTTCCGCGCCGCTTGCCGCTGGGTGGTTCTCGATTTTTATCGCATGGATGCTCAAAGGGTTGATTCTCAAATACGGCGGTATCAATGTCTACCGCACCATGCTTCCTCTTTTTCTTGGCCTTATCCTCGGCGAGTTTACCAGTGCGGGGCTATGGGTCATCATCGACGCGCTTACCGGTATTACGGGACACGTCATCTTCAATTGACACAGGTTGGCCGGTGGTCCCTCGGAGCCATTTCGATTATAAAACGCCCCCATCTTGTTCTCGACGAGTGGACACTTCAGTTAGAAAGATTGTCAACTTTCGGGATCGCTTGGGGATATCGCCTTCCAAGCTAAATTACCTCCGCGCCCGAACTCGGATGCAAAACGCCGCGTCCGTATCGCCATACGGGCCGGGCGCGCCGTCCCATCCGTTGGCGGTGCGTTCGTAGCTGATCAGCACTTGGTCAGCGCCGGAGCGGATCATGCCGGTATACGACGTACTCTGATAAGGCCGAAAGACCTCCTCTCCCGCGCAAAAGGCGTCGTTGTAATGGAGCGAGGAGTCGGCCAGATGGGCGTTGTGGTGTTCGGCAAGGTTGATCCGCTCCCACTGGTTGCCCACTTCATCCGTGCATACCCACAGAAAAAGACCGGGCCGCCCGCTGGACAGGACCATAAGCCCGTTGTCCAGCCGCGCGATCTGGGGTTCCACGGACCATACGCCTTCCATCTTCTCCGGTTTGGACCACGAAAGCCCGTCGTCGGCGCTGTAGCTTTTGTGCAAAGGATACTCCCTCCGACTTCCTACTCGGTAGACGCAGAGCAGACGTCCGTCGGCCAGCCGGGTCGTGTGCGATTCGTCCGGCCCTTCCGGTCCGTCCGGAATGTCTTCCCATGAGGCGACTTGCGCGTGATAACGCCAGGTAAACCCGCCGTCACCGCTTGTTATCGCATAGAGCCGGTATTTTTGTTCACCCAGCAACGTGCCGTACAACGTTGTCATGAGACGACCGTCGCGCAAGGGGAGGATATTGCCATTGGTGAGCAGCGCCAGTTCGTCGGTATGATAATCCGCAAAGTCCACCGGAAAGTCGAGAAACTGCACGGGAACCGGCTGTGTGGACACGCGGCCTGCGGCGTCGAGACGGACGATCGTGCCGTCGGCCACGAGGTTGCGACGGTTGCGGCGTTTGAGCGGCCAGAGTTCGTAGGGCATGATAAGCCGCGTGTTGGCCGCAAGACCGTACGACGCGGGACCGCAGGTTTTGAGATCGCCGGCAGGCTGCCACGACGCACCGCCGTCGCGCGAAAGATACAACGCGCCCGCCCAATCCCCCTGCGCCTCGTCGGCGGCGATATTGCCGATACACAGAATGTCCCGATGATTGAACGGGTGGAGCGTGGTAAACCAGAGATGCCCGGTCCGCTGTCCGATCACCGTCGGTGTGGAAATGTCTACCGTTACATGGTCGAACGAATACGATGTCATTTGATCTCCCAGGAACAAGTTTGAAGTTCGAAGGGTGAAGGAAAAGAATCAAGAGAGTAAGAGGCTATTCGACCTCAAATTTCTGTTTAAACGCCTGCCACGTCTCTGGCGGTATCTCGGCGGTCGCCGCTTCGACTACTTCTTCAACTTCGCGGCGGTTGCAAGGTCCCGGCATGGCAATGCCGTCGATGGGTGCGGCAAGCACATATTGAAGCGCAAGATGCGGGAGTTTGACGCCATTTTCCCGACACCAGACCCACATCTCGTGCGCCTTCGGATCGGTAGGCTCCGGTCCGGCCAACTGTCCACTCGCCAACGCGCTGGCCAGTATGAGACCGAGTCGTGTTTTTTCGCCAGCGGAAGCGTGGTCTCCGCGACCGTGCGGCTGAGCAGGGTATAGTCCATGTACGAGAGCACGATCTCGACCCGCCCGGTTTCGATAGCCTTTTGGTGAAAGTCGTGTTGCCGCACCCCCAGACCGACGTGGCGGACGATACCCGCCTCTTTCATGCGGCACAGTTCGTCGAGCGCATAACCCGGTTCCAGCGGTATCTCGATGGCCGGTGGATCGTGGATCAGCACCGCATCCAGATAATCGGTCTTGAGTAGCCGGAGGCTGTTTTCCACGCACCACCGTGTTCCGGCGGCGGTGTAGTCGTGCCATCGCTGGGCGTGGGTTCCCATCTTGGTCTGTAGATACACCTTTTCGCGCCAGCCCCCTTCGAGCGCCAACCCGACGCGGCGCTCGCTCTCTCCGTACAGCGGTGATGTGTCCACATAGTCGATCCCCAACTCGATGGCTCGGCGGATCGCATCGACGGCATCCGGGTCGGTGCTGAGGTCTCCGCCAAAATGGGCGCATCCAAGTCCGACGGCCTTGGGGCGCATCTCGGTACGACCCAGACGACGGGTTTCAAGGGTTTTAAAGGGCAATTTCATCCTCCCAGACGCGCCAGCGGGCCAGACCCGTGCGCAGATAGGTTCCGTCGTCCTGTCTCATCCGGATCGGTTCGGGTACAAAAAGCGGACGGTCGGCGTAAAACAGCCGTGTGGCTTCGATCAGCGAATACTTTACCCTGCCGGGCGATACATCGAGAAATACATATCGGGCATCCGTTTCCATGTCACCGCAACGCGACCGTCCCGACTCGAACGAATACCGAGGGCGGACGTTTTCCGTTATGTACGCGGCTTCGGGGTCGGCTTTTACCCAGATCAGACGGTAGCCATTTTCCCGAACGATTTTCACTCCCGCGCCCGGCGCGCCATCGGTCGCGCCTACCGACTCGAACACGGGGGTGCGGACTTCCGGCGCATCGCCTTTTGCGACCGGAACCAGCACTGTTGTAAAAAACGCATACGCCCCGGCTTCGAACACCCCCGACTGCGACTGGTAAAAACACATCTGGTTCTGATAAGCGCGCCGCACCTGTTCGATGCCCTCGCGTTTGCTCCGATCCGGAAACCCGATCACCAGCGACGCCGTATCCGGGTTGGCGATCGCCGCCGAGTAGCCAAGCGTTTCGATACGGGTATTGTAATACCCCGCTCGCACATCGGTAAATCCCTGTAAATAGAGCAGACTGGATAAGGTAAACTCACCAGGCTCTAGCGTCTTGAGTATGTCGATCAAGACAAAATAGTCATCCTTTTTTACATACGAAATCACCCGATCCCACTGGTAGCCCGTCTCCGTGTCGGTCACACGCGTCGGCGAGACATCGATGGGTTGAAGGTTGTGAAAATGCAGACTCTTGGTGGACACGAACTTGTATCTTCCCGCGTCCATCAGAAAGGGCAACAGCCGCATCTGCGGGTCGGCCCGTCCTTTGCGGACCACGATCCGGTTGTGAAACGTGTCGGCGCGCCATTCGCCGTTGGGACCGGTGGTGTCGGTCTCGCGATAGCCCGAATCGCCCAGCAGGACCGAGCCGTGACTCATGAGCGAACAGATCGTGTTTTCCTCCGCCTGTCCGTGATGCGTCTTTTCGGACTCCACCGGGATCGTGGTGCGGAGCATATCGCGTCCGTCCACGCCAAAATCGGGCACGTCCATGTAGTTGACCAGCATGTAGGTGCTATCGCGGTTCCATCCGTTGCGGAATACGACTTTTTTGCCGATCCAGTCTTCGAGCACCTCGCGACTTCCGTCCGTGGGAACGCGTTCTTCGACGCTGTCGTCGGCCCAGCGATAGGCGTCACAGATACGCGCGCCGAGGATAACCGACCAGTTGTAGTCCCACAGCGCGGTCATCTCGAAAATGGTATGATACGTCTCGAAACTCTCGAAGACACGACGCGCCGCCCATTTCATCTCACCGTTTCGGTACTGTTTTGCGCCGTGCTCCAAAAGACAGGTGATACGCTCCCACGACCCGCCCCAGCTGCCGTCGCCAAACTCCGGAACACCGCCGATAGGGCTGACCAACTGCAAGAGATAGTGGAAATAGTCGACCGTCACAGGAAACGTAAAAAACTCCTGCCGGTCGGTCAGTTCGGCATAGTTGACCATCGGCATGAACCAGATGGGACAGTAGTTCTGGCTGTCTTCGATCCCCCATTTCCCCCAGCTTGTGGCAAGCATTTTGTCGGCAAATTGTTTCCATACCGGTGCTTTGGGATGGTCAGGAAGTACCCGGGCGGCGTATGTCATACCATCGACGATATAGCTGGTGGCGTGGTTCATCGCCCCCCATTCGACGTGGTTGCCGAGAAACGAGGACGCCTGATCGGCGATGCGGTTTTCGATCTTTGCTTTGAGCGCCGGGGTCATGGCCGGAGAGTGGACGATCTCCTGGAAAGCGCGGACGTGTTCGTAGAGCAGATGATCGTGTTCGGACAACAGACGCGCCGCGTTTTCGGCATAGGATAGATCGCCGGTGACGGTATAGAGAAAGGCGTCGATGACGCCGAGCGCGGCCGGCGCGTTGCGGGGTTCGGGGCCGCGTGTCGCTACAGGTTTGCGTTCCCATTCCCGCTGTATACGTTCGCTACGTTCGAGTCCATACGCGCGCATGTCCTTGACATACTGAAGATAACGCGGCTTCATGCCTCCACCCTGTTTTTCATCGCTCACGACGACGATCTCCTGATGAGAGTGTTTATCCGTGTCTACCCTTCGACCCTGTTCGCGTGTGTATGGTACCCATCGAGAATCATGCGACCCTGCGGAGTCAGCGTTACCGGGGCATCCTCCACCGTCGTGCCGATGCCAACCTGTATCAAGCCTTCCACCAACGCATCTTCCCAGACGGTATGTCGGGGACATGAACTGCGCCATGCAGTCATGGCCTCGCCGTAGGTTCGGGGGCGAAGCGCGACATAAGTAAGAAACTCTTTCATCAACAGGCTCACGGGTTCGGCTATGCCGCGCCTCCTGTTGGGATGACGCTGTCGTCTACGATAAAGAGGTCACGGGCGCTGGATTCGGCGGGTATGACGCTACCAGTACCGCATCGCATCTTGAAAAATCCGGCGCATGTCGGTCTCGGTTACCGGGCGCGGCGCGTTGACCAGCAGACGTTGTTGTTTCATCGCGCCGACGGTCAGCGCCGGGATGTCGTCTTCGGTATAGCCCAGCGCTTGCAACCCGTTGGGCATGTCCAAGTCCTGCATCAGCCGGATCAGCGCCGTGGGGATGTCGTCCGCGCCGAGCAATCGCGCGGCATGGGCGTGCCGTTCCGGCTGCGCGGGAAGCGTATAGCGAAACGCCGCAGGCGCGTTGACGATACAACTCATCCCGTGCGGAACCTGCGGACGCGAGACGTCGGGATAACCGGCGGCGCGAAAATCGCGCACCATACCGGCCACCGGATACCCCATCGCGTGGGGGATATGCACGCCGGCGTTGCCAAATCCAAAACCCGCCAACGTCGCGGCCAGCATCATCTGTGTTCTGGCTTCCCGGTCATACGGGTTAAAATACGCGCGGCGCAAAAAAGCGCCGGTAAGTGCTACGGCGCGCACGCTAAACAGATCGGCGATGGGGTTGGCACCGATATACGGCGGTCTTTCGGCGGGTGACGCCGGTCGCGGTCGCGCGTCATAGGAAAGCGAGACATACGATTCGAGCGCATGACACAGGACGTCCAGCCCGCACGAGGCCGTCACTACCGGCGGCATGGTAAAGGTAAGAAGCGGATCGACGATACCGACGGAAGGGCGGATGTACGGGTGCGAAACGCCCGTCTTGAGATGGAGGTCTACCATGTCCAGGATCAGCACGGATGTGCTTTCGCTACCGGTTCCGGCGGTCGTCGGTACGGCGACAAGCGGTTTGAGCGGCCCCGGAACCGGACGCCCGTTGCCGACGGGTTTGTTGACATATTCCAACAGCGGCGCGGGATACGTGCCGTACAGGTTCATGGCTTTGGCCGTATCTATCGACGATCCGCCGCCAAAGGCCACGTAGCCTTCTATCGCCCTGCCTTGTTGCCACTCCAACGCCGCCTCGACCGACCGGTCGGTCGGCTCGGCGCGGACCTGGTCGAAAACCTCGACCGTTACGCCGGTTTCGCGGATCGACGTTTCCATCCGGTCGACAAGACCGATCCGACGCAAGTGCGGGTCGGTCACCAGCGCTACGTGCAAAAGGCGCCGCCGCTGAAGTTCGTATCCGATTTCCTCGACAGCGCCCGGTCCGAAACGAATCGGAACCGTTTCCATGACGATGATTTCGTTTACAGAAGAATCGAGGTTCATGCGAGCGGACCGCCTTCCGCAGACGAGGGAGGATACCATGTTTTGATACAGTCGGGACACAATCCGTGTGAAAATTCCACATCCGTGTGTTCGGCGATAAACTCTTCCACCTGACGCCAATACCCCATGTCGTCACGGATTTTTTTGCATCCCGCACAGATGGGAAGCAGACCTTTGAGTGTGTTTACCTTGTGAAGCGCCTCGCGCAGTTCGGCGATCAGTCGATTGGCTTCTTCTTCGAGTCGTTGCCGTTCGCGTATCGCCTGCTAATGCTCTAACCACGCCCGCACCTGAGACAACAGGATGTGGTAGTCAAACGGTTTGACCAGATACCCTTTGACGTTGAGATCGATGGCCTGCATGGCGGATTGTAGCGACGGGTACCCGGTGACGA
>VGJU01000162.1 GCA_016867335.1 Candidatus Zixiibacteriota bacterium
CCCAGCAGGTCGATAGCCGGAGCCGAACGATTGGCGAATTCGCCCCGTACCACAGTTTCCCCTTGTCGTTTTGGCTCCAACAGCCGTGTTACGGGAAACCAAAACGCCGAAAGCACTTCCGGGCTTCGGTTTAATACGGGTTTTGCCGCAAGACTATATACAAAACCCGCCACATGCAGGCTGTCCAGCTGCGTAGTCAGGTCGTCTAGTCGTCCCAAACACCGACCGGCACGCAGATCGAGTCCAATCTCCTCGAGTGTTTCGCGTTCGGCGGTTTCTTGTGGACCGGCATCCGTATCTTCTATCCGGCCCCCCGGAAAGGCGATGTGGCCCGACCAAGGATCGCCTTCGCGTCTGGCTCTCAGAATATACAACACAGAGGCGCCGTCGACGTCTTCATAGACGACAAGCGCCACGGCAGCGCGTTTGCGCCCGGTAGGAAGCAACACGGGTGAACGGCGACTCAAGGATTTCTGCACAACATCGAGCCATTTCATGACACCCTCTCAGAAAACATGACCGGCCCGAAAAACGGGCGTATCGTCCCGACCGCCGTTGAGCCAGTGCGCTCTGCGGGGACGGGCCGCCACGTACTGGTAGTCGTACGAAGCATCAGGCGAAACGACGTTGCCAGCGGACGGATAGCGGGCGATGGCCTCCTCTACGATGTCTACCCCAAGCCCCGGCGTATCGGGAACGACAATATGCCCCCGTTCGATCTGGGGCTGTCCCGTCATCACTTCGTATCGTTGCGGAACATCGTCCTCCAAATGTTCCAAAATCAAAAAGTTGGGAACCGTCGCCAGCAGATGTACCGCCGCCATCTCGGCGACAGGGCCGAGGGAACCGTCGTGCGGCGCGATCATCACGTAATGGGCTTCGGCCATCGCCGCAATTTTTTTCATCTGTGACAACCCGCCGGCGCGACCCGTGTCGGGTTGCACGACATCGATGATTTCGCGTTCGATCAGTTCTCGTACGCCATAAAGATGCGAATGTCGCTCCCCCGCCGCGATAGGGATATGCACGGCATCCGCAACACGGGCGATACTGTCTACATTTTCGGGGGCGGTGGGGTCTTCATAGAACAAAAGCCTGTACGGTTCGAGCGCTCGGCCCAACGCAATCGCATCTTTTGTGGTAAGCCACGGCGGCCCGTGTACATCTACCATCAGGTCCGTCTCCGTTCCGATTTCCCTGCGGATGGCGTCTACCGTTTCCACGGTATGGTGTACCCCGCCCGTTTTGAGCGCATCAAACCCTCGATCCACCAATACCCTCGCGCGTTCCGGCGTGTCCGCGTGCGCGTATAGTCGGATGCGATCGCGCATTTTTCCACCCAATAGGTTCCACACCGGCGTGCCGAGCGCTTTGCCTTTGATGTCCCACAGCGCCATCTCGATGCCGGTCATGGCTCCACTGCCCACGATGCCGGTCATGCCGTGCCCCATGGTCGCTGTCAGCATCTTGTTCTACAGACGCTCGATATGAAACGGGTCTTCCCCCACGACAAGCGGCGTCAGGTCGCGTATGGCCGTCTCGATCACACGGGGCCACCCGCTTGCCTCCCCTACGCCGTATATACCTTCGTCCGTATACACTTTTACAAACAGCCAGTTTCGTGCGCCCAGCCCCCTTGTCCGGGTGGGGCGGCGTGCATCAGAAACGTTTTTACTTCGGTGATTTTCATAAAGACTCCTTTATGTCGTAATCCAAAATCTGTATTGCCCCCCCGACCGCAGCGGATGTGTCGTTTGTTTCAGGGGCAGACTACGCATAGCGCGCCGGGCACAACGCGGATGTCCGCCGGGGTATGCCCGGCCGGTTCACCGTCGGCAAACAAAACGACCGGCTTTGGTGTTTCCATCGTTACACGGGCTGTACGGTAAAGGTTAACTTCCGGTAAAGCGATATGTCCACCCCGGAATATGGTGGGAAACATCCGGAGCACGTCAAATTTATTCATCATGCGCACATGGCAGATGTCGAGCAATCCGTCGTTTGGAACCGCGCTCGGCAGGATTTTCATGCCACCCCCATAGGTAGACGTATTGCCGGTGGCAGCTAGAAAAACGGGCATCTCCACCACGCCAAAATCTCCCGACATGCGTAGCGGAATACCGGTATAAGTACGGAGCATTTGGAGCACGGCAAGGATATACGCGCCGGTGCCCGACAGCGGAACCGCTTTTTCGTAGACCAGACGGGCGACTTCGGAGTCGAAGCCGAGCGTGACGACCGTGCCGAAATACCGTGCGCCGACTTTGCCGAGATCGATATTTTGACAAGCTCCGTTTAGGAGTATGTTTACAGCAGCGTCGGGACGGGTGGGGATGTGAAGCGCCCGCGCCAGATCGTTGCCGCGTCCGCACGGGAGCAGGCCGAGTTCCATCCGGGTTTCGGCGATGGCGTTTACCACTTCGTGTATCGTGCCATCGCCTCCACAGACGACAATGCGGGGCATCTCCTGTTCCACGGCCGCTCGCGCCATCTCCCCGGCCTCTCCCCGGCGGGCCGTAAACCGCAGTTCGACCTCGACACCTGCTTGGGCAAGTCGTCGCTGTGCGCGCATGGCGATATGGCGACCGCGTCCGCCGCCGGAGACCGGGTTAGCAACGATCAGACACGCCGAGTGATTCGGTTGGGTCATGATTCAATCCGCTATGGGGTTGCGAAGTATCCCTTCGGCATACAGGTCGAGCACAAGCCGCTGAAGAACTCGGATGGCGGTTTCGTCACGCATATAGCGTTTTCGCGGATCGAGATGCGAGCCGGTCGGAACGGTAAATCCCGGCGACAAGACCATGTGGAGCGAGGGCGGGAGCGAATCGACGCCGGCATGACGGAGAAAGGGAAACACCTCGCCTTTGGCGGTTCCGGGCGACGGGCTTTGCACCTCCGTCGAAAACTTGAGATGGCCGTTGACTGGTTTCGAATCGTCGTCTCCGTCTTCGTCCACGGCGGTTATGTCGATCGTGCCGACACCCGGAAGATCGAACCGAGCAATGACGGTCTCTCGAATGTTGAAAGGGGTAGCATATCGGCTGCGAAACAAAACCAGATGTGTGCTGGACGATACGCTCATGTAGTGCCACAGTTTTTGGAGTTCATTGAGGACACGTCCCTCGCCGCCGTCGGGAAGCTGTATCGTCTCCAGTTGTCCACCGGTTCGCTGCATCAGCGCCGTCAAGGGGCGTCCGCTCAACTCGGCTTGTCTGTCCGTCCGATCAGGCATGCAACCCAAGACGAACAGCGTCGCCAACCCCAGCATGATAACCCCCTGCCGCATAGTTCCCTCGCCGATGTCCGTCAGATTTTGCACTCTGGTCGGCATACGGTCGTCTCCCCGGTAGATCCGAATTTATCACGCGCCGGTGTTTGCCATAGCGTGCCGTCGGGGACGTACCGGGGTCCAAGACGCTTTATATGGCTAAAGTATGCCATTTGCCGGGCGCGTCAAGTTCGAGATAGGGCGGTTTATCGGGATAGGGCGTCCCACACCGGTCTTGCCGTTTGCCGAGGATTGTCGTACTTTATCGGGGCCGTCGCGGGACAAACAGGGGGCATGGCCGTGCATACCGATTTTGGATTTTGGATTGGGGGCATGAAGTCTCCGTATATCAAGCGATGGAGCATATATCTTTCCGCAAGGCAGGGAGTATGATACGGAAAACGGGTTACACAGGAGGGGAGCATGGAGTTTAAAAATCTATTCGATCTTACCGGACGCACGGCGCTGGTGGCGGGAGCCGCAAGCGGCATAGGGCGCGCCGTATCCGCCGGTCTGTCCGCTTTTGGCGCGCGCGTAATCTGTGCCGATATAAACGAAACGGGAGCACGGGAAACGGTGGATGGCATACGGGAGCATGGGGGAGACGCCATGTCGGAGCATCTCGACATGTGCAACGTCGGGAGTATACGGAGCGTGTTGGGGCGGACGGGCCGGGTACACATCCTCGTGAGTACGCCGAGCGTCAATGTGCGCAAACCCATTCTCCAGCTCAGCGATGAAGAATTTGATCGGATCGTCAATCTTAATCTACGTGGCACGTTTCTTTTGGTGCGTGAAACGGCACGTGGCATGACGGAGCATGGGGGTGGGAGCATTATCGTTTTTTCGAGCATTCGCTCGCAGACGGTGGAACCGGGACAAGGAGTATATGCCGCCACCAAGTCGGGTGTCGTGCTGATGCTCCGGGCCCTGGCGGCGGAGTTGGGCGAAAAGGGCGTGCGTGCCAATGCCATCGCGCCGGGTATCGTGGAGACACCGCTTACCGCCCAGATACGCAACCATCCCGATTGGTATCGGGCGTATGCCGAGAAAAACGTGTTCAAACGCTGGGCACAGCCGGAAGAACTGGTAGGGGCGGTGATTTATCTCGCTTCCGATGCCAGCTCGTATACCACGGGTTCGGTGATGTTTGTAGACGGTGGGTGGACCGCGGTAGACGGGCGTTTTACCCCCCCGAACGGGTAAAGGCGAAACATTTTTTCCCGATTGAAGCCTCCCACGCAGCCATCCGAAGGCAGTTTTACGCCTTCCACCTGCGGGGAGTCTTCGACAGTAGGGAGTAGGCGCTCTTGCGGCCGTTCTGCCGCAAGAGATGTTGATGGTTTGGAGTGAGCGTTTACCCCTCAGCCATTGCGCAGCAATCGAAGCCTCTTCACGCTTCTACCTACGGGGTAAACGAGCTGTTCACCCGAAACCATGCTTTGCCCGCACAAGGAAAGCCGGGATATCCATGACCGATCCCGTTTTTCGCATGATAGATGTATCCAAAGTATACTCAATGGGCGATATAGAAGTACATGCCCTGCGGCGGGTGAGCCTCGAACTGTTTCCGGGAGAGTTTGTCGTGCTCCTCGGCGCATCGGGAAGCGGAAAATCCACCCTGCTCAACATTCTTGGCGGTTTAGACCTTCCCACAACCGGGCGTGTGTTCTTTCACGATCGGGACATAACGGCGGCAAGCGAAGACGTGCGAACCCGTTTTCGCCGCGAGTCGGTAGGGTTTGTGTTTCAGTTTTACAACCTTATTCCCACCTTGACGGCATTGGAAAACGTGCAACTTGTCACGGAAATCGCGGATCACCCCATGACGCCGGAAACGGCGCTTGCGATGGTGGGGCTTGAAGGGCGTGGGGATCATTTTCCGGCACAGCTTTCGGGTGGGGAGCAACAACGGGTCGCCATTGCGCGCGCCGTTGCCAAACGTCCCGAAGCGTTATTGTGCGACGAACCCACGGGCGCCCTCGACTACCACACCGGCAAGATCGTGCTGGAAGCCATAGAACGCATCAACCGGGAGTTGTCCACGACCACGGCGGTGATCACGCACAACGCGGCCATTGCGGCGATGGCGGACCTGGTCGTCCATCTGCGAAGCGGAGAAATTGTCTCGATGGTGCGCAACACCGAAAACGCACATCCAGTCGATCTGTCGTGGTAGCATCGAATCATGCCCTCAGGCTTTGGAGGGGGTTATGCGTTCGCGTTTTACCGTCAAACTGTTGCGCGATCTTGCCCGGCATCGTGGTCAGGTGATCGCCATCTGGCTTGTCGTCGCCTGCGGGGTTGCCACCTACATAGCCATGCGCAGTTCGTACCGGTCGTTGTTGCTGTCGCGCGAAGTTTACTATACCGAATACCGATTTGCGGATGTTTTCGCCTCGCTCAAACGAGCGCCCGAAAGTCTTTTGGCCCGTCTTTCGGCCATTTCCGGCGTGGTGGAATTGCAAACCCGCATCGTGCGGGACGTTACGCTCGACGTCCCTGGTCTGGACGAACCGGCGTCGGCGCGTCTGATCGCGATCCCGGAAAACGGAAAATATCTGCTCAATGGTCTTTTTCTCCGCGAAGGAAGCTGGCCGTCACCGGAGGCAAGAGACGACATTCTGATCGGCGAGGCTTTTGCCGCTGCCAACCGGTTTAAAGTAGGGGATCGGATCGGTGCGGCGCTCAACGGCCGACGGCGGGCGCTGCGTGTGGCCGGGATCGAGTTGTCTCCGGAGTTTGTCTACGAGGTGCAGGGCGGCGGCGCGCTGTTTCCTGACAACCGCCGTTTCGGCGTCTTCTGGATGGGACGACAGGCGCTTGCCTCTGCCTTCGACCTGCAAGGCGCTTTTAACGATATTTCTTTTCGTCTTGTACCCGGCGCTTCCGAGGCGGCGGTCATTGCGGATGTGGACGCGGTATTGTCGCCCTATGGAGGGTTGGGCGCTTACGGACGCGAGCAGCAAGTTTAACACCGGTTTCTTTCCGATGAGATAAAGGGCAATTACGCCTCCGGAACCGTGACGCCCCTGATTTTTTTTGGTGTCGCCGACTTTCTGCTCCATATCGTCCTGTGGCGGCTGGTTCGTACCCAGCGCGATCAGATCCCCATTCTCAAGGCTTTAGGGTATACCGATCGCCGGATTGCGCTCCATTACGTGTTTTTTGCATGGCTGGCGGTCGCCGGCGGGGTTGTGCTTGGTCTCGCCGTAGGTATATGGATGGGGAGAGGCATCACCACTCTCTATCAGCAGTTTTACCGTTTCCCCGTGCTCCGGTTCGAACTCGACCCCGACATACTGTCGGTGGCGGTGATAGGCGGCTTTAGCGCAGCGACGCGCTTTGGCGGCGGTTCGCCGTGCCGCGTCGCTTCCGCCCGCCGAGGCCATGCGCCCCAAACCCACTGAACGATTTCGCTCGTTTTTTTTCGAACGGCTGGGGGTTTACCGGATGGTCGGCGCGTCGCTCCGTATGATACTCAGAAACTTCGAGCGACGCCCGCTCAAATCCGTGCTGTCGGTGATCGCCGTCTCGTTTGCCATGGCCATTCTGGTGCTCGGACGCAATGCGTTCGACGGCATCGACTTTCTTATCGACTTCCAGTTTCGTACCGTACAGCGCGAAGACGTTTCCGTTGCGTTTGTCGGCCCTATGCCCGCCCGTGTTCGCTACGATTTGGCGCGGCTACCCAGCGTGATGGAAGTCGAGTCCAACCGTGCCGTCCCGGTACGCATCCCAAACGAGCACCGAACGGAGCAGTCAGTTTTGCTCGGACTGCCAGCCGGAGGACGCTTGCGGCGCGTGGTGGATCGGCGTCGCCGAGCAATTGCACTGCCTGTCGCGGGAGTGGTGATTACCGATAAGTTGGCGGACATGATGGGAGTATCCACCGGAGACACTCTCGTCGTCGAGACGCTTGAGGGCGCGCGTCCCACGATTCGTCTTCCCATCGCAGGAACGGTGGACGAACTCATCGGAACGACCCTGTACATGGACCTTACCGCGCTTCAGGCGGTCTTTGGCGGCGAAAGGGTCGTTTCGGGCGCGTACCTGACGGTGGACGATCTTGCCGAAGGCGAACTGTACCGCCGTCTCAAGACGATTCCCGTGATATCCGGAGTATCGCTCCGTGAATCTGCCATACGCAATTTTCAGGATACGATCGCCGAAAACACGGCGATATCGACGGTCATGCTGATCGTTTTTTCTTCGGTGATTGCGGCAGGTATTCTCTACAATGGAGCGCGTATCGCGTTGTCGGAGCGTAGCCATGAACTGGCGACGCTGCGCGTGCTCGGTTTTACTCGTGCGGAAGTGACGACACTTCTGCTGGGCGAACAGGTCATCGTCGTATGTCTTGCTATCCCGCTCGGCAGCGCGCTCGGATGGGCGATGTCCTGGTGGATCATGCAGAGTTTTGCTTCCGAGTTGTTTCGTATGCCTGTGGGGCTGACGCTAAAGTCGTATCTGTACTCGCTGACCGTCGTCGTCGTCGCGGCGGCGGGATCGGGATGGCTGGTGCGCCAACGTATTCGCCATCTCGACCTGATCGGTGTACTCAAGACGCGCGAATGACCTGTTAACCGGAGTCTTTATGAAAATCCAGCCAAGATATCTGATCGCGCTGAGTGGTGTGGCCCTTGTCGTCATCGTGTTGTGGATATTTCGGGACGTACCGGTTCGGGTAGATACGGACAAGGCGGTTCGGGGGCCGATGCAGACGGTCGTGGAAGAAGAGGGGGTCGCGCGTTATGTCGCCCGATATAAGGTCAATACGCCTGTTGCGGGATATGTGCGGCGATTCGAGGTGAGAGAAGGGGACTCGGTTTCTCCGGGTGCATCGCTGATCGTCGTCGAGCCTATTCCGCTGTCGTTAAAAGAGCGAACGCTGGCGGAGGCCAGAGGGGTCGCGGCAGAAGCTCGGATGGGGGAAATGCGAGCGCATCGGCTTGGCGTCGAGTCGGAATATGGCGATGCGGTGCGGGATCGGCAGAGGGTACAGCGCCTGTTCGAGTCGGGCGGTGTGTCCGAAACGACGGTTGCCGGCGCCGAACTCAGGTTGCAGACGGCGCTCAGGGCGCTGGAAGCCGCGCGGTTTGCCGAAGCTGCGGCACTGGGTGATCTCGAAGCGGCGCGAAGCGTGTTGGAAGCGACGGGAAGACGGAATCGCCTGGAAATTGCCGCGCCGGCGGCAGGGCGTGTATTGCGGATTTTCGAAGAAAACGACCGCGTCGTGTCTGCGGGTACGCCTTTGGTCGAAATCGGCGACCCGTCGCGTGTGGAGGTTGCGCTCGACGTGCTTTCCGAAGACGCCGTAAAAATTGCGCAGGGCGCACCCGTTTCGATCGAGGGATGGGGCGGGGAGACCCTGTTGCGCGGTGCGGTGCGGATGGTGGAGCCTTATGCGCGCACCCGGCTGTCCACGCTCGGCGTGGAGGAACAGCGGGTGGAGGTAGTCGCAGACCTCACCGACCCTCCTCCCGGGCTGGGTAGCGGATACCGCGTCGTGGGAAAAATCGTCGTATGGTCGGGTGAAAACGTGCTCCACGTTCCCCCCGCCGCGCTGTTTCGCATCGGCGACGGATGGGGCGTTTTTACGGTACGCGACGGAAGGGACGTCCGAAAGGCCATTACGATCGGTCATCGCGCCGGAGATGCGATAGAAATCC
>VGJU01000163.1 GCA_016867335.1 Candidatus Zixiibacteriota bacterium
AGATGCCGAAGAGATCACCCAGAATGTGCTACTTAGTATATGGCGGCATGGGCATGAGGTCAAGCCCGATAGCCTGTCGGCGTGGATCATGCGGGTTACACGCAACGCCTGTCTCGACGCCCTCAGAAAGCGGCAAGCCTACCGCGAGGGGATCGTCGCGGAGGATGAGGATATGGCGCTGGCCGATACCGTAGTCGGTGACGACAACCCGGAGCAAACCGTCGAAAACGCCGAACTCCGGAGATTGATGGAAGAGGCGCTCCAGCGTCTGAACGAACCGTATCGCACGATTGTGATTCTCAGGGAAATACAGGCTATGACCTACGAAGAAATACAACAGGCGACCGAACTGCGGATAAACACCGTCAAAGAGTATCTGCACCGTGGCCGTCAGATGCTGCGGGTTCATTTGCAAGGAATTTCCGGCTATGAAAACCTCTAAACGTATCCCCTGTGCCGATGTTCGGAATCAAATCGAGACGTATATAGACGGCGATCTTGCCGAAGAATCTATCGCCGTCATCGACCGCCATGTAAGCGGTTGCGGCGCGTGTCGCCGTGAAATGGCACTGGCCCGGCGCGTGCATACCGCGCTCCACGCTTTGCCGCCCCTGGATGCACCCGCCGACGTTGCGGAACGTGTCTTTGCTCAAATCCGCATGGAGCGGCATGAGACACTCCGTTCCTGGTTGTTCTGGGAAAAAAAGTCGTGGCTCGCACCCGCATGGTGTGCGCTTGGTGTTGCTGCTGCGATCCTTCTGATATGGATGGGTGTCCGAATGGTGCAGACACCGGAACACATCGGAACGGCCAGCGATCCGGAGGCGGAGATAAGCCTCGAAGAATTGGCTTTGGCGGAGGCCCAGACCAAATGGGCACTTGGCTATATCAGCCAAGTGAGTCGCCGCACCGGGTTGACCGTCCGTGACGACATCATCGGCGGACGGGTAGCGGGCGCGCTCCAACAAAACGTAGAAAAAACTGTCAGACCATAAGGAGACAAGGTATGTGGATGCTGCTCGGACTCTTGATGGCCCTCGCCCTTTCCGGCAACCTTGCGGCGCAGGAAGAGGATCCCGGCTATGTGGATTTCGATACACTGGATTTGCCGTTCGATGGCTAGTCGAGTGTCGAGATTCTACTCAAGCCGCCGTTGCTCCGCCTGATCGCCGAGTCCACACGGGACGACGATCCTGCGTTTGCCGACCTGCTCGACCGTCTCACCCTGATCCACGTTCAGTCGGTACCATTCGAATCACGCGATGCCGAATATGTCCACGAGCGCGTGGCGCGGGCCGCGGCGCGTTTTGACCGGATACAAAACTGGGAGCGCGTCGTCCATGTGCGGGGAAAAAAGGAATCCAGTTTTGTGAGTCTCAAAACCCGCAGAGGTCGTGTGGCAGGACTGCTGATGGTGGTCGTGGATGCCCGGAGCGAGGTGTTCTGTATCAACATTGTCGGAGATATCGACTTAGCGCAGATCGGACGCATCGGACGTAAGTTCGACATCGAACAGCTTGAAGAGGTACGCATTCCTAAAAAAAGATAAATCCCAAAACCTGTTTTTAACCTGTAGCAGGAACTTGTTTTTACGGGAGGATATAGATCATGCCCCTAATCATAGCTATCCTATGCGTCATGATCCTGTTTACCGGCGCTGTGCGCATCGTCGTCGCTGGCGATGACGTCCCGTCGCCTCGCTATGTCAGAGAAATCGATATGGATCAAAGCCCGGTGTCCCGCAGCTTAGAGACCCTCACACGGCTTTTCACGGCCAACAACCGCGAAGCGCGCAGCTTTCTCAAGAATGTGCGCCGTATCCGGATGGGCGTGTACTAAACGCGCGATATGGACGATGAGGAACATTCGGTCCAGCGGCTCCTCGAAAGCCTGGAAAACGACGGATGGATTATCGCGCTCAAGGTGCGGGAACGCGACGAGCGCGTATGGCTCATGTTCCGGGGTGCCGACTATGCCGTGAGAGACGTATATCTCGTTGCCATCAACCCGGAAACGCTGATCGAAGTGCGGGAAAATCGTCCGCTCGACCGCATGGTAGTGGACGTATTCGACCGTTCCGCGCGGAATAATCGCCGGAATCGCAACCACAGCCATTGGGACGATGAAGACAGCAACTGGAAACAGACATCAAAGCGGTATTACCGGTCGTGGGAAAACACCACGACGGCGCTCAGCGATACGCGTCCGAACGGCTATAACGCCCTACACGTGCGATACAACCGGGTGGACGGGGGTTATACCGGTCTGCGTCTCCAGGGAAACTACCACGCTCGGTTTGGATTAGCGCGATACGGCTAGATCGGCTATGCCTACAGCAGCCGAAAATGGCAGTATCATGCCGGAGGAGAGATATTCCGGATATTTGGCCGGGCCCACATGGTGTCCGGAGGATTCGAGATGCACAACCGGACCGACACACAGGACGCATGGATCGTCGGCGAGATCGAAAATTCGCTGTCCGCCGTGCTGTTTAGAGAGGATTATCGCGATTATTACCGCCGGAAAGGGATGAGCGGATTCGCCGCCTACGACATAGGCCGGCAAATAAAGATAGGCGGACGTTATTCAAGCGACTATTTTGGCTCGCTGACCAACACGGTGGACTGGCGTCTGTTTGATCATCGGTATGTGCAGCGAAGTTTCCGCCCGAACCCCGCCATCGACGAGGGGCGTATCCACAGCCCGCGTTCCGAATTGATCTTCGATACGCGAAACCGTCATAGTAATCCCCGTCAGGGATGGCATATCACCGCCATGTTCGAGCGCACCGGCGGGGTGTTTGGCGGTGACTACACCTTTGACCGGTATCTGCTCGACGGCCGGCGATATCAGCCGCTTGGCCGTGATATGCGGTTGGATGTCTGTGTGCGGACCGGAGCGGCGGACAAAGCGCTGCCAGCCCAGTATCTCTACGACCTCGGAGGCGTATCAACGCTTCGGGGTTACGGGTAAAAAGCGTTTACCGGGAACCGGATGATGCTGGTCAACGCGGAATGCTGGCTTGATAACGATCTGTGGGGGAATCAGTGGCCGATGCGCATGGCGAGTGTCGGAGCGTTTTACGATGCGGGGGCGGTCTGGTTTTCCCAAACGCCGTCGGGTTTGACGTCCGGGTTGGCCGGCGTCGAGCTAAAACCAATCCTCCGGTCTGTCGCCGGGGTGGCCGTCAAGGTTTCGGATTTGCGGTTGAATGTCTCCCGACCGCTAAACACGGGGCATAAAGACTGGATGGTGTCCTTCCGGATCAAACGCTCGTTTTGATGAAGTTTGAAGACCGGGAAAAGATCTTTATCGGAATTTTTTGAGTATCGAAATCTGCCCGGCGTGATAGAGGCTGTGTTGAACGATCCCATGCAGTTGCGCGTAAATTTCCGGTGGATCGCCGGTTATGGGTTCGGAAAGCCGGGATTCCGACAACATCTGCGTCTGCGCGGCCAACCGGTCGTGCGCCGCCAAGCAGGTGACCACCGCTTGGTTCCACGCCGGGTCGCCGACCTCGGCAGGCATCGCGGGCCAGTCCTGGTCGGGTGTAACCGGTTCCGACACCCCGCGTAACCGCGCGCCGATGATGTCTGCCCATGCGGTGATATGAAGAACGATCTCCCATATCGTGTGCGTATTGGGTATCGGACGACCGGTCGCCTGTGCCACCGAGACGTCCTTCAACAACCCGGCGATCCCGTCTCCGTACCAGGCATCGCCGTGAACCGCCCGGCGGATTTGATCCGCAATACGTTGCGATTCGTTCATAGGATAGCCCTTTCTTACACCGGTTGTCTTGCTATTTGATCCCGATTACCATCGAGTCCGGTCCAACCAGCTGTTCTACACGCGTTTCCGAAAAACCGATCTCCTGCATCCAGCCGGAACAGTCCGCCCCTGTGTAGTCGAATCCCCCAGGCGTTTCGATAAGCATGTTGAGACTCATCATCAACCCAAAAGCGTTTTGCGACCGGTCGTCGTCGATGATGGATTCGTAGACGATCAGCGCGCCGCCTGCGGGGAGGGCGGCAAACGCCTTTGCGATCAGCATTTTCTTGGTCGGCAAATCCCAATCGTGCAAAATGTGCCCCATCAATACGACATCGGTCTTAGGAAAATCGTCTTTGAAAAAGTCGCCGGGGACGAATGTGGGTCGGTCCGCCACGCCGAGCGTCGCGGTGTAGTCTTCAAAATCGGGGCCACTTCCGGCAGGTCGAACCCCATACCGCGTACGTGCGGGTTGGCCAAAGCAATCTGCGCCGCAAGATCACCCTGCGCCGTTCCTATGTCTACATACGTGCGATGGTTTTTCCACGGAAACGCTCGCGCAATGGTGAGATTGGCCCCATGGCTGATGCCGGTCATGGCGGCCAAAAACTCTTTTAGACGCGCCGGATCGGCGTACAGCGCCTCGAACAGACCGACTCCGTCCCCCTTGACCTCGTTTTGCGGCTGTCCCGTGCGCAGCGCCTCGGTTAGATGCCCCCAGGACGAATATAGCCGATGGTTGGCCATTTCTAGTATACCACCGATATAGGACGGCTTTCGGCGGTCGAGAAACAGGTCGGTCTCGGCCGTATTGGCGTAGCGGTCGCCCGTGCGCTCTAAAAAACCGAGCGCAACCAGCGCATCAAGAAAATCGCGCGCCGAACGTGCATGAAGCCCCAACCGCCCGGAAAGCGCATCAAAAGACTCCGGGCCGTGCGCCAACTCGGTAAACAACCCCATTTCTATGGCGCTGAGCAACGTTTTCGAGGCCCAGAAACCCAGCCCCGTCTGCATGATTTTTTCCGGTGTCGGCTGTCCCATGTTCACTCGTGGAAAAGGTTGCAAAAAGAATAAGGGTTCTCGTATACCCCTACTACGCGCCCTTTTTAAAGAATAAATAGTATATACATCCCTTTCCACCTGTACGTTAAGCAGGGACCTTTATCTTTCCCTTTCCTTTTTCGCCCCTCCGGGCTATATTGTCTCCAATCACCCAGCCGCCCACCCCGGCTTCACCCTTCATCCTTCATCCTTCAAACTTCCCATGCCCTCCCCTCTTACTGACGAACAGATTCGATTTTACCGAAACAACGGTTTTATCGTCATCGAAGGATTTTTTGATACGGACGAACTGGACGAATGGCGGCGATGCACCGAGGAGGCGGTCGCCGAGAGGTTGGGTGCGCCCGTAAAGACGCTGACCAACCAGAACGCCCCCGACACCTTTTACGCGCAGGTGTTTACCCAATGTTTGCGGCTGGCCGATACGCACGAGGGGATGCGCAAGCTGATTTTCGATCCGCGTATCGGCAAGATCGGCGCCACGCTCGCCGGTATCGACGGGATACGCATCTGGCACGATCAGGCGTTGATCAAGCCACCGCACGGCAACCCCACCTCGTGGCATCTCGACGATCCCTACTGGTCGTTCGACTCGCGTGACGCCATCTCCATGTGGATCGCGCTCGATGACGCCACGCTCGCCAACGGGTGTCTGTGGTATCTGCCCGGCACGCACAAAACCGCGCGCTATGACAATGCCAGCATCGCCGAAAACATGGCCGGTCTGTTCAAGGTCTATCCCGAATGGAAACACATAGAACCCGTGCCGGGACCGTGTCCGGCAGGCTCTATCGTCTGGCACAACGGGCTGGTCGCCCACGCCGCCGGACCGAATATGACCACCCGGTCCCGACGCGCCATGACCTGCTCCTTTATGCCGGACGGCAGTACGTTCAACGGCAAACGCAATATCCTGCCCGAAGCGTACTACCAATCGCTTGCCATCGGCGACGTACTCGACGATCCGATACAGACCCCGCTCGTGTGGCACAAAAATCGGACGTAGACGCGCGGCACCGTGACAAAAGCAAAAATACAGAAGCGGTTTCTGCCCCTTTTCACACTTCACACTTCACACTTCACACTTACTTTTGATCATGTCTCCTTACCTTGACGCCAGCACGGCCACCTGGCAGGAGTGCCGCGACTATCTGCAAGCCCACCCCTGCGCGATCCTGCCGATGGGCGCAACCGAACAGCACGGTCCGCATCTGCCCCAACATACCGACACCCAGATCGCCGAGGCGTTGGCCCGCCGGGTGGCGGAGCAGAGCGAAGGGCTGATCCTGCCGGCCCTGCCCTTTGGCTATTCATGGGTGTGGCGCGACTATCCGGGGACGATCACCTTTTCTTTCGACACGCTCCGAGCCGTCGTCACAGACATCGCCCGCAGTCTCCACCGCAACGGCTGTAAAACGCTTATGCTGCTCTCCACGCACGGCGCCAATCCCCAACCCATCAAGTATACCCTGCGCGAATTGGCGGACGAAATGGACATGCGGCTGGTCAACGTGTTTTATCCCCACCTTTCCGACCTTCTGCGCAACGCCGAATCGCCGGTATGGCAGCCGATGAATTTTCACGCGGAAGAATTCGAAACCTCGATTCTCTTGTATTTGCATCCGGAACAGGTCCGTATGGAACGCGCGGTCCGTGAATATCCGCCCGTTTCCGATGCCTACAACCTCTCCAATCTACCGCTTGGCGTGCTGTCCGTTTCCGGCGTTTTTGGCGACCCCACCGTGGCGACCGCCGAAAAGGGGGCACAATGGCTCGAAGCCTGCGCGCAGGAAATCGTCAAGATATGGAAACGTTTTTTACAGGGAGAAACATGACATGGCCGATGTGATGACCGTCCGGGGCGCGATCTCCGGGGACCGGCTTGGCGTGGTGGACTACCACGAACATCTGGCGTTCGACGCGCCGGCATGGCTGTTGCGCGAAGACCGAGACTTTCGTCTCGACGATCCGGAAAAATCCGCCATCGAACTGCAAAGCTGGGTACAGGCCGGTGGCAAGACGATCATCGAGATGAGCGCCATTGACTTTGGACGCCATATCCAGAAAGTGGCGCGTGTCGCCGATCTGGTTCCCGAAGCCCATATCGTCGTCATCACCGGATACAACAAACCGTATTACTGCGATCGGTCGGTCTGGCAGACACCGGAGGACGACCTGATCCGCGCCTGTATCCGCGACATCGTCGAAGGGATTGACGGAACCGGTATCCGGGCGGGTATCATGAAAGGCGGAACCGGCTATAACACCTTTACCGACAAGGACCGCAAACTCCTGCGCATAGCCGCCAAGGTGCAACTCGAAACCAGCGTCCCGATCATCACGCACACCGAAGCCGGGACCATGGGCTACGAACAGGTGGAATATTTATGTTCTTTTGGCGTAAAACCCGAACATATCTGTCTTAGCCACATGGATCGCAACCCCGATTTCTGGGAGCATCGACGCATCGTCGCGACCGGAGCGTATCTGGGTTACGACTGTCCGG
Source organism: Candidatus Zixiibacteriota bacterium (assembly GCA_016867335.1). GTDB lineage: Bacteria > JAAXHH01 > JAAXHH01 > JAAXHH01 > JAAXHH01 > VGJU01. The sequence continues at coordinate 7,340 of VGJU01000163.1, forward strand.
GCAAGATAAAATACGGACCCGACGAACTTAGGATCGACGTGCTACGCAAACTTGCGGACGAGGGACTGGATCACCGAATCCTGCTGGGCAACGATCTCGGACGACCGAGCTATTGGCGCTCCTATGGCGGCGGTCCCGGACTCGATTTCGTGTTGACGAAGTTTATGGCGCGTCTGCGCGCGCAGGGTTTTTTGCAACAAACGCTGGACAACCTGCTGATCCACAACCCCCGCCGTTTTCTGACGCTCGAAGGATAGCCGGGCCCAGAAGCGTGGCTCGGCGAGACATTGCAAAAAACGGCAAAACGTGATCGCCATCATTGACGACCTACCCAAAACGCAGTACACTCGTCTTGATTCTATCACGGTTTATATGTTTCGACATCGTATAGGCGACGCATACCTCGCCCCGACGATGTGTTTTTTCAAACTTCAAACTTCCCGCAAGGAGTTTATCTATCATGTTGCATCCATTTTCTCCGGAGCGCACCGGCGAGGTGGCGTTTTCGCGCCGGGCGGAAAAGGCGCTGTTGCGCCAAGCCAAAGCGATGTGGGCGGGGACGCGTGAGGGACTCAAACACGCGGTGCGGCGCTATGTGCGCCGGCATCGGGGCGACGGGACGCTTTTCTCGGTGCTTCGCTCGCCCGGTCGGGCCGCTGCTGCGGCCTTGTTGGCGTTACAGCTTTATGCTTCGCCCGTAGGCGCCAACGGCGGCGGGATCCCCTTTGGCGCGGGGCAGGAAAACCCGTTTGGACTGCAAGGCGTGGGGTCTTCGAGCGGTCCCACGTTTGTCGATCTGGACAACGATGGCGATCTGGACCTTGTAAGCGGGGCACAGGACGGTAATTTCTACTATTTCGAGAACACGGCAAACCCCGGTGCCATTCCGACGTTTGCTCTTGCTACCGGCGTATCCAACCCGTTTGGTCTGCAAAGCGTGGTGGTTTTCAGCAAGCCCACGTTTGTCGATCTGGACAGCGATGGCGATCTGGACCTTATAAGCGGGAATGGCCTGAGCGTGGAATCCTTCTACGGAAATTTCTTCTATTTCGAGAACACGGCAGACCCCGGTGCCACTCCGACGTTTGCTCTTGCTACCGGCGTATCCAACCCGTTTGAACTGGTAACCACGGTGGTTGGCAGCGCTCCCACGGTTGGCGATGTAGATGGCGATGGCGATCTGGACCTTGTAAGCGGGACCTACTTCGGCCTTTCCCTCTATTACTAGAACACGGGTACTTCGTTTGCTCCGGCGTTTAGCGCGGCGCAGTTCAACCCGCTTGGTCTGGTAGACGTGGGGTATTCCAGCGCTCCCGCGTTTGTCGATCTGGACAAAGATGGCGATCTGGACCTTCTAAGCGGGGAATACTACGGCAATTTCCACTATTTCGAGAACACGGGTTCTTCGTCTGCTCCGGCGTTTAGCGCGACGCAGACCAACCCGTTTGGACTGGTAGACGTGGGGTATTCCAGCGCTCCCGCGTTTGGCGATCTGGACAACGATGGCGATCTGGACCTTCTAAGCGGGGAATACTACGGCAATTTCCGCTATTTCGAGAATAACTCGTCCCCATCCATTTTCCTGGC
>VGJU01000164.1 GCA_016867335.1 Candidatus Zixiibacteriota bacterium
TCTTTGGTTTTGAGCCGCGCCACGTCGATGTCCGGATCGGCGATAAGCCGTCCTTCTGCTACATCCGGGTCGTAAAGCGCGTTGTTTCGCCCGTCATCGTCGGTAAGCCCGGCCCGCGCCCGGTCGAAGTTGAAAATCCCCGGGTCTTTTTTGCGTCCCCGATGTCGTTTTTTGACATACCGATTGGGTTCTCCGTAAGCCACGCGAAAATGCTCCAACACGCGCCAATCGGGTATGTCGTACTGTTTTTGCAGGGTCTCGAGCAGCCATTTGAGGGATTCGTACTGTTTGTCCGTAAACGGCTCGTTGTGATACCCGACGATTTCGATGCCGATGGAGTGACTGCTGATGTCGGTAAGTCCGTCCCACATGCTCAGACCGGCATGGTCCGCCTGATGGGTTTTGTCTACGATCCGATAAAGGGTTCCATTGACGGCAATGAGGTAATTGGAGTGGCCGCCACGCGCCAGCGAGGTCAGCGCGCTCTGAAGTCCCGACTCGGTGCTATGAACGACGATAAACCGGGTGGAGTCGCGGGCGCGTTTTTTGAATTTTTTAGGTAGATGTTTCTGATAGTCGACGATCTTGGGCGCGGCGGTGGCAGGAGGGGCGGGAAAAAAGACAAAAAGAGTTGGAAAAAGGAACACAACAAAAAAATGGGTAAAAACCGATCTCAAGATCATGGGGGCGGTGGCCCTACGTAAGATGTCGCCGATGAGCATGGGTGGGATCCACCCCTACGTTAGCCAATACAATATGCTGGCAAAAAGGTCATTTTTTCTGTCAAACGGCTGAACTTTTTTATCAAACCGACTTGATTTTGAAAACCCACTGCTGTTCAAACCATCGCAGTATTCGGGAGTTGCCCCGATTCGTCTGCCTTCGAAAACTACCCCTGATGATCTCTATGACGCCATCCGGACCCTAATCGGTAAACTAAAAACAAGCGATGTGGTCGGTAAACTTTGGATCGTACAGCGAGATCGAATCCGTGAGTACCAAGACTGGATGAACAGGGACGCCTTCTGTTTTACATCCCTCTACCAGTTAGTGAATGCGCCGTCTTCCCTCCGGAGCATCGGCCCCTGCGACATCTGAAGCGGGTATTTTTTTGCCACCCGCTCATCAAACTCCACCCCGAGACCGGCACGCGACGGGGGCAACAGATACCCGTCGGCCCACTCTATTTGCACCGGAAACACGTCCGGCATCATTCCGGGACGTTGTGGCATTTCCTGCACGCCAAGGTTAGGCGAAGCCAAATCGAGATGCAGACACGTCGCCGCCGACACGGGACCCAGTGGATTGTGCGGGGCGAGGTTGATATAGTGTGTCTCGCACCACCCCGCCACCTTGCGCGCCTCGGTAAGCCCACCTACGAGACACACGTCGATACGCGCATAATCGATCAGATCGTGTTCGACCAGTTCGCGGAACTGCCATTTACTGGTATAATGTTCGCCCACACCCAGCGGAACCGTCACATGCTGACGAAGCCGATGATACGAAGCGTCGTTTTCCGAACGCAACGGATCTTCGACAAAAAACGGACGGTACGGCTCAACGGCCCGGCAAAAGGTAACCGAATCCGCCGGGTCGAGACGGGTATGGATATCGACGATGAGTTCGATGTCCGGCCCGACCGCTTCGCGTATGGCACGGCATTGCTCGATACCTCTGCGCACCGCCTGCGAAGGTTCCAAGAGGTCTTTTTCGGAGTTTAGATGCCACCTTACGAATTTCCATCCGTCGGCGGCTTTGCGCTGTGCGTCTTCCGCAAGCACATCCGTGGTCTCTCCCGCGCAATGCGGATAGCAAACGACCTTGTCACGGCAAAGCCCCCCCAAAAGTTCGTATACCGGCACGCCAAGCGCCTTGCCGTGTATGTCCCACAGCGCGATGTCGATGGCGCTGATCGCGGCGGACAGGATACCGGTCGCCGGAAAAAAACCGCTTCGGAACATGACCTGCCACAGATACTCTTTGCGCGTGGGATCCTGACCAATCAGACGGGGTTTGAGCGACTCGACCGATTCAAGGACGGCCAACTCGCGCCAAGGCATGCCGCTTTCCCCCACACCGTAAATCCCCTCATCGGTTTCGACCTTGACGATCAGATAGTTTTTCCATCCACCCCACACGGGAAACGTCTTGAGGTCGGTGATTTTCATGCGAGCCTCCCCAAAGGGTTCAGTCGATATCGTCGAGAAATGCGTATGTCCTGGCTTTTGGCATATCCTTTATCCGTCTGAAAAACTCTGTCTCCGTGATCTCCGCCGGCCATTCGAGTCTTGCAAATAAACGGTATCCGTTATCGGGCAGTTTTTCAAAACCGACAGCTTTGAGAAGGATCAGACCGTTAATATCGCGAAGTCCCGCCTTGACAGGATTTTTAAGCGAGCCGTACATACCGGCGGTTCTGATGAGCAGCGACTCCAGCGTTTGATCGGATTCCAGAAGAAGTGTAAGCATTTTGATCTGACGTTCGGCGATGACCCTTTTTCTGGCTGTTTTAAGACGGTTGAACAAGTCGTACATAAGATTGCGGAAAAGTACCTTTGCCACTTGCTTTCGAATCTCGTCGAACACGCGCCTGCATTGAAATTCGATCCCTTTTAAGCCGAATATCAAAAAAGCGGTAAGGTCGTGACTTTTAGCGCGTACTTCCGCTAATTTGCTCAGATAGCCGCTCTTTTCTTCATAGTAATAGTTCGACATGGCGATCAATATGTCCCGAAGGCCGGATCGGTGTAGCAGGATCGCCTCGAGGGCGCGCGCGGTTCGTCCGTTCCCGTCGAGAAACGGGTGCATGGCCGCAAAGTGGTAGTGGACGGCCAGCGCCTGCAGGAGCGGATCGTGATCACTTATTTCTTCTTTGACGGCGCGGCAAAGCGCATCGAAAGCCCGCTCACAGGTCGGCCCTCCCTCGACGCCGCGATGCCGGAGCGTTCCAAAGGTAACATTTTCGTCGCGGCTGCGCAACTTGCCCGGCGGACAATGATCGTCATCGGCATCGGTGATAAGCAGTCGATGCAATTCAAATATCAATTTTTTATCCACCGGATAATCGCCAGGTAGCCGCGCAATCCACTGATATGCTTTCGTTGCCGCTGCCGCTTGTCGCTGAGAGCGAGTATAAAGCTGTCCGGGGGATTCGCGCATCGCCGCGTCGAGTTCCTGCTCGGTAAACTCAGCGCCCTCGATACGGGAGGTCCCCGCGACCTCCCTTTTCAACTGGACGATCTGAAGGTCGTTAAACCAGCTTTTCTGATAAGGAATGGTAGTCAGAGACAAAACGGCGGCTTTTGCGGAGGCGAGAGGGACGCTCACGGCAACAGGATCGTACACCATCCAGTTTTCAGGCAGGATATAGGGGATCATGCATTAAATATAGATGGTTTCATTTCCCGGTCAAGTACAAAACTGTATTATATAAACAACTATATTAATAATATGTTATATTCATCAATAAGGAACGAAGAACAGGGTCGGGGACCATTTCATTTCCAGGTCATTTCTATATTCCTTTAAGTGGCGCTTGCCCGGAGCTTCAGTGCGGACCATACCCCAGTTTACGTTGCGCCGGTTGAGAGGGCGGACGAGGGCGCAAGGGCTTACGGGAGGTAAAGCCGAAGAGATTTCCTTTGACTTCTACATAAAAATATGTATATTAGTAAATAGTTAGTTGTTAGTTTTTTTAAATTTGTTATTGAAACGAGTCAGTTACCCAAAAAACAATTGAGCGCTTTGTAAAGTTATAGAGGAATTTTCGAGATTTTCAGATCGAACAAAGCTAAACATTTCGATGAAAGGAGAGTGGTTGGTCTTGCGGCAACAAACAGCAAGGGTTGTGCTTGCTGTAGTGTACAACTTTTGGAAGCGCAGTGGTTTTGTGGAGTCTGGACTTATGTCGATATGGATTGAGCTCCCTGTCGGTTTCCGCGATCTTTCGATCACCCAGGGGGAGATACTATGGGAATTGTCGAAACGCGCCTTTCGCAATCCGGCTCCGCCGCTGATTCTCAAAGCCATAGGGGCTTTGACCGCTGAGGATGGGCAAAACTCGAATTCGATTTAAGCGATGAGCGTGGGCCCCAAATACAGTGGGATTACGCTCGATCTCATCCGAAACAAAAAGGATTTCCGTCCGGAGCGCTTTAAGCCCAGACGAGGCGTCGATGAGCCGATTCAGGTTGGTGAAACCATCGGGCCGGGACAGCCCCCTACTTGCGCCGCGCGATGTTGATCAGGGCTTCGACGGCACGCGAGTCGTCGCTCTGACCGAGCCAGAAAATGGCCTGCCGGATAGACAAACCCCCGTATCGTCTCCCCCACGTTCTGCGACGCCCGTTGCGCCAGCCAGAAAAGCGCCTGTTTTTTTACCTCCCGCGTGTCCGCATTTCGCGACAGACCGATCAATGTGTCTGTCGCTTTGGGCAATGAAAGCTGACTGACCGTAAATACGGCCTGTTTGCGGATCTCGACCGACCGATCCGTGCGGTCGGCCCGGTCAAGGATGGACAGCGCCTCCGGAACGTCCTGTTGCCCCAGCCAGAAAGACGCCTGTTTGCGAATCCGGTCGTCTTCGTTGCCGTTTAGAATCCGTGCTAAAAAAGGAACGGTGGGTCCGTGTTCCTGATGGACGCCGATCGCGCCAAGCAGACCGTCTCTGGGTTTAATCGGTTTGATGCGCGTGTACATCTTTTCCAGAAAATCCAAACTCGGAGCGTTTTCCGCCACGCCTGCCAAACAAAGTGTACAAGCGTCCATCCGGCGGTTTCGACCACCGATAGGGGGAGAAGCGAAAAAAGGGTATTCATCTTTCCTCTCCTTCCATACGGTCGAGGATCGCCCGGATACGTCGGAGTTCTTCGGCAGAAGCTGGCTTGGAGGAAAGCGCACGCAGAACGAGCTTTTCCGCGGATCCGCCAAACGCGCGGTCAAGAAGTTGGTCTACCAGCCGTGTCTGCGTGTCGGCTTCAGGATGCTGTACATGATACAAATGTGCGCGATGTGTCTCGTCGCGAAACACGAGTCCTTTTTCGGCCATGATCTGAAGCAATTTGAGTACCGTTGTGTAGCCTGTGGGCTTGAGACGATTTATACGCTCGTGTATCTCGCGCACTGTGCTGGGACCGTGTGTCCACAACATCCGCAGAAGTTCCAGCTCAGCGTCGGTGGGAAGGGGTATGGGAAGGGACATGGAGGCTCCTGATGATTTTGGATTTTGGATCGAGAGGGGCGAAGGGGTAAACCTGTCGGTTGCTTGGTCAGGTTGCCCTTTAAAAGGTTACCCGATTTGAAAGACTCGTTTCCACGGAGACCGGGAGTAGATAGGTAGCGAACGAAATACGAAGTCTTTCGTAGAAAGTACAAGAAAACGCTTCGATGTCAAGTATTATTTTACGAAAACTTTCGTAGATAGAGGAGAAAATTTTACGACGGTCGATTGACAGAAATCGTTGCGGACTGTATCGTCCGTGAAATCCGTTGTCTGGCCATACCACATCTTCTTCTCCCACATTTTTGACCCAGGAAGGGATACCAGCATGGCAATGACACTCAAGGAAACCCTCGCGCAACTGGAATCTCTCGGCGACGAGAAGGTCCGTACGCACAACAGGAAGTATGGCGCTGGGGCCAATCAGTTTGGCGTCAAGCTGGGGGACATCCGTAAGATTGCCGCGAAAATCAAGACCGACGTCCCTATGGCCATGTCGCTCTGGGACACCGGGAACATCGATGGCCGGCTTCTGGCAATCCTCCTGATCAAGCCCCCTATCCTATCCCGTGACGAGATGGATCGGATGGTGCGGTCCGTCAACTTTGTGCATGTTGCAGATTGGCTGAATGCCTATGTGGTGAAGAGCCACCCCGACAAAGAGTCTCTTCGCCAATCATGGATGGAGGAGGATGACCCCTGGGCCGCCCGCGCCGGATGGAGTCTCACTGCGGAGCGAGTCGCCCAAAACCCCGACGGACTGGATCTTCCGGCGCTTCTGGATCGTGTCGAGTCTGAAATGGGAAATGCCGCGTCCGAAGTACAATGGACGATGAATGCCTGTCTTGCGGAAATCGGAATTCACTTCCCGGAGCATCGCAAACGCGCCATCGCTATCGGAGAAAAACTGGGCATCTATCGCGACTATCCGGTGTCCAAGGGCTGCACTTCTCGGTTCGCCCCGATCCGGATCGTTAATGGTGCGTCGGCAACATTAACGATCCAACTGTCTTCAAACCGTTGGCGTCTGTGGGCAATGCGGCAACCGCTATTATTATACTGAGTACGGTCACTATTTGAGATGCTCTGACGATCTCATCGGTTTGTCAGGTTCGCGGCTCAGCAGGCTCACCGCGAACGGCTTCACCTAATCATCCTTTCTATCCGTATCAGACGAGGACGCCTGATTTTTATTTTGTGATCTATGCGATCTTGGTATCGCCGGAGGAGATCATGAACTACCGAAAGCTGGGCACCACCGGAGTAAAGCTCTCCGTCATCGGACTGGGCACCAACCGGTTTGGCTCGGACGCCGTGTCCGGCCCGGAAGTAGAACGCATTCTCGACGCCGCGGTCGATCATGGGATCAACTTTATCGACACGGCCAACATATACACAGGCGGGCTTTCCGAAGAAACCATTGGCAAGGCGCTCAAAGGGCGATGGGGCCGGTTTGTCGTAGCAACCAAGTTCTGTATGGCGACCGGAGACGGTCCCAACGACCGGGGCGCATCACGCTATCATATCCAAAACGCGGTGGACGCGAGTCTTCGTCGGCTTGCGCATGATTGCATCGATTTGTACTATATCCACCGATGGGATCCCGATACGCCGATTGAGGAAACGCTTGAGACGCTGGACGATCTGATCCGCTCGGGCAAGGTGCGCTATATCGGCGCCTCCGCGCTTGCCGCCTGGCAGATGGCCAAATCGAATCTGCTGGCCGAAATGCGCGGATGGACGGCCTTTGTCGCGCTCCAGTCGCACTACAACATGCTCGAACGCGACGTAGAACGCGAGGTGTTGCCCTACTGCGCATCCGAAGGCGTGGGCTTTGTCCCGTACTATCCGCTAGCAGGGGGGTTTCTGACCGGCAAGTACAAACGCGGAAATCCCCCCCCGCCCGGCTCACGGGGGGAAACAAACAAAAACGTTCAGCAATACATGACCGACACCGGTTACGGTATCGTAGAGCGTCTTTCCACCTATGCCGCCGATCGGAACCGAGCGATAAACGAGTTGGCTCAGGCATGGCTACTGGCCCGCCCTGCGGTATGCTCGGTCATTTCTGGTATCACTTCGGTCGCTCAACTCGAACACAACGCGCGTGCCGGCGACTGGACCCTCACCCCTCACGAAACCGAAGAGATCGACACCCTTCTGAAAGGACAACCATGATTTTCGACCGTCTCGAACACGCCACGCGGTACGAGAAACTCGGAGAACGTCTTGCCGCCGCCTTCCGCTATCTGGCGGAAAACGACTTTGCCCAAATCGCCCCGGGCCGCTACGAACTGGATGGCGAAAACCTCTATGCCATGGTCCAGCAATACGACACCAAACCCAAAGCAAAAGGCGTCTGGGAAGCCCATCGTCGGTATATCGACGTGCAGTACGTAGCGGAGGGCGTCGAGCACATGGGCTATGCGCCGCTGTCCACCCTCCGCGCCGGCGAATACCACAACGACGGCGACTATGTGCTTTTGGAAGGACAAGGTCAGTTTGTCGTCATGACCGCCGGAACGGTTGTCGTGCTTGCCCCGCAGGATGCCCACATGCCCGGTATGGCGGTAGATACGCCGCAACCGGTACGCAAGGTGGTCGTCAAAGTAAAAATCGACTGAGGAGACCGCTATGCCCAAACAGGCCACTGTATATGTGGGAACCGTAGGTCAGGGCGTCTGGCGTAGTATGGACGGGGGCGAGACATGGGAACGGGTGCACGATCAACTGTATTCCGAGAGCGATATCCGGGCGATCGCGGTGCATCCCCGCGATCCGCGCATCCTGTACGCCGGGACCGATACAGGCGTATATCGCAGTTCGGACGGTGGAGATACCTGGAGTCGTTCCGACTCCGAGATGAATGAACTGCATGTCTGGTCGCTGGCGATCGACCCCGCGCATCCGGAGACCGTCTACGCGGGTACACGTCCTTCGGCGGTGTACCGGTCGGAGGACGACGGTGGGTCGTGGCAAAAACTCGATACGGGCATGGAGACGGTCTGCCCGCCGATCCTGTACACGCGCGTCACTACCCTGCTTTGCGACCCGGTCGATACCGACACGCTCTGGGCCGGTGTCGAGATCGACGGTGTTTACCGTAGCAAGGACCGAGGCGCAACATGGACCGCGCACAAAACAGGGCTAAACAGCCTTGACATCCACGGGATCACCATCCTTCCCGGTCCGCCAAAACGCATCCTTGTCACGACCAACGCCGGGATATGCATAAGTACGGACAACGGGGAGACGTTTCAGGATATGGAAATTCATACGCGATTTGCGTGGCGGTACTGTCGGGGAACGACACAAAAGACCGACGGCTCCGGCGTGATATTCGTGGGTAACGGCAGCGGCCCGCCTGGCGACGCCGGCGCGATACGGCGGACGACCGACGGCGGTCTTACCTGGGGTACACCTCGTCTGTCACACGAACCCAACAGCACGATCTGGCATTTTGCCGTCAACCCGCTCGATCCCGACCTGCTCTTTGCCTATAGCGTCAGTGGTCAGGTGTTTCGAAGCGACGACGGTGGCGAAAACTGGACCAAACTCGCCCGCGAATTTGGTGAGGTGAGGGCCATGGCATGGGTGTAGAAGAGGGCGAGATATTCCGTTTTTCTCGCGCCCACCCCACAGATGAGCCCCGTCTTCAAGCCATCCGGTGCGCGGCCTTTGCTCCTGTGTTCGCCTCATTCCG
>VGJU01000165.1 GCA_016867335.1 Candidatus Zixiibacteriota bacterium
TGTATAAGCCGTTTCCCTACCCGGCTTCCGGCCAGTCGGACGGTTTCGGAGCCGTACACAACCACATACGGCACACCAAACAACCTTCTGCATACCAGTCCCGCGATGCCTGAAGAGAGCACCTGTCCGCAGTGATGCCGTGCCGGTTTTCCCCGCAGGGTTTCGAGGAGGACATAGAGCACGGTCAGTACCGTTTTGATCAGTTTGGCGGTTCCCGACTCACCGATGGGTAGCAAAAGCCGACGCACGATAAACGGGAGCGAAACGTCGATTGCTTGGTCGCCGGGCATGCTGGGGGCCAGCACGACGATCTTTTCGGATGGCAGATGCCGACAGATGTTGACAAAAAAAGTAGCGATGCCGCTGGTCACCGGTGGAAAGTCGTTGACCCAGAACAAAGAGGGGCCGGAGGGACGGGTCATGCGTTTTTCTGTTCCCCGTTTTTTCGGCTCCGCATCGACAGCCGGGCGTACTCGTACGCAAACCCCGCCTGATAGGCCAGCGTCGTCGCGAGATAGATAAAACGGCCTGAAAACACCGCCCTGAGCAGGTTGCATATCCCCCGTGCGATACGCCGGGGCATCGATACGTGCTCCGGCACTGCGGTCCCGTGCTGGTGGGTCAGCTCGATGACCCATTGCGGATACACGATCGTACAGAGCGCCGACTGTCGTCCGTTGCGGACAAACTGCCGGAGAAGCGGCCCGATACGGTCCGGTGGAAGATGATGGATAAAGGTGTGCGGAATCACCACCACGCGATAGCCCGCGGCTCAGATTTCGCGGCGGAGGTAGGGATCGAGACCACGCGGGATAATTTCGTTTTCCCCGCCGACAGCGCGAAACACCTGCCGGGGGATCGCACAACACGGGTGTTCGGCCATGTCCGAATCGACGAGCGCGGAGACGATGTCCGAATGTCGGCGTGGTATCTCTTCCATGACACGGCGCACCAGCGCCGAAGCGTCGGGTGGAACCGTGTTGGCGACACCCGCCATGCCGATGTCGGGGTGCGCACGCATCGCGGTGACGAGGTTTTCGAACACCTCCGGATGTCCCAGACGGGTGTCGTCGTCGAGGATGACGAGCAGATCGCCCCGTGCCGCCGCCGCCGCCGTGTTGAGCGCGCGTCCCTGACGATTGTCGCCCTGTACGACGATGACCTCGAAATCCTGAAAAGTCTGCTCTTCGAGTTGACCCATAAGTCGTTTGAAATAGCCGCCGCGCTCGGCGTCTGCCGTGGGAATAAGCACGGATACCGCCGGGCCGGCCGTGCCCGCGCCGGACGCCTCGAACCGCAGGATTTTCGAGACCGGATCGGCGTTGGCGTGCCGGACGAAGACACGTCGTTCGTCGGCAACGGCTTTGAGATCGGGGACAGGAATGGGGGTCATAATGCCTTAACATGCCTGTGTTGCGTTCCGAAGGTCTCCCGGCGCCCGTTCGCAACTGTACAGGGCCAAGTTTTGCAAACGGACAGAGAGATACCTTCGAAACAGCGATCCGGAAAATAGACTCTTCGTCATACAGTCATCGTTTGTCCAGAAACCTTCGGTTCCACATCTCAAGGGTCAGGAGTACCCAGAGTTGATGATGAAACGATCGCTCGCCACGTCGATGCGCGTCGATCATGGCTTCCCCCTGTTTCGGTACAAAAAACCCGCGGTGGCGGGCGGTATCGTCAAGCAGTATGTCACGGGCAAACGAGCCGAGTGGACCGCGAAACCATTCGCGCAACGGCGGTGTAAACCCCTGTTTGGGTTTGCGAACCGTCTCCTGCGGAAGATATCGCGCGGCCAGTTTTTTGAACAGCGCCTTTGTCGTAAAACCTTTGAGTTTCATCTCCACGGGGAGCGTGGCGGCAAACTCGACCACCCGGTAGTCGATCAGCGGGACACGCACCTCAAGACTGTGCGCCATGCTCATCCGGTCCACTTTCATAAGCAGATCGTCCGGAAGATAGGCTTTGGTTTCGAAACGAAGCAGACGGTTGAGCGGAACGTCCGTATCGTTCATATAGCGTTGCGCTATCGTGTACGGGTTAAAGACGCGAAAACGTTCCTGAAGGTCCGGGCTGCACAGCCGGGCCACGGTATTACGGTTGAAATTGGTGATCCACCGCAAAAACGTCGTCTCGTAGCCCCGATCCAGATCGCCCATGACCCTTCGCAGACGGGCCGTCAATGCATCGTTCTGCTCGACTTCAGGAATAAGGTTGAGCAAAGGTCGTATCAGTCCTTTTCGGATCGCGCCGGGCAGTTTCTCGTACCGGAGAGCGGCTTGGACGGGCAGATATCGTTCGTATCCGGCAAACAGTTCGTCGCCGCCGTCGCCCGCCAGCGCCACCGTGACCCGTTCGCGTGTAAACTTTGAGAGCAGGTAAGTGGGCACGACGGACGAATCGGCCATGGGTTCGTCCATAAAGTAGGCGATTTCTTCCATGAGGTGTACCGCGTCGGGATCGACGGTCATCTCATGGTGGTTTGTTCCTAAATGCCCTGCCACACGGCGCGCATCGGGTGCTTCGTTATATGGCCCTTGCACCGGAAAACCGATGGAAAATGTTTCCACGGGACGGTCCATCGCGCGGGTCATGTAAGCGACGACACTGCTCGAATCTACGCCACCACTCAGAAACGCGCTCAACGGCACTTCGCTCATGAGACGGATACGCACGGCGTCTTGCAACAGCACGTCGAGCCGTTCCAGCGCTTCGTTTTCGGTGATGGTCGGGTCGATCTGGTAAATGTAATCCCAGTAGGGTCGTATCGTCAGGTGTCCTGCTTCCCAGGTGAGCGTATGACCGGGTGGCAGTTTTTTGATCTGTGTGTAAATGGTAGCAGGGGCCGGGATATACAGATAGGTCAGATAATGATACAGCCCTTCGTAGTCCAGTTCGACGGCGACCTCACCCGATGCGAGAAGCGGTTTGATCTCCGAGCCAAATACGATACAGTCGGGTGTGTGGCTGTAGTACAGCGGTTTGATCCCCAGACGGTCGCGGGCGATAAAAAGACGACGCTTGCGGGCGTCCCAGATGGCAAAGGCAAACATGCCGTTGAGCTTGGGTACACAGTCCTCTCCGTACTCCTCATAGGCATGGACGATGGTTTCCGTATAGCTGTTTGTAGCAAAGACGTGGCCTTTGGCGATGAGTTCGTCACGCAGGGCGCGATAGTTGTATATTTCTCCGTTAAAGACGATCACGACACGGCCGTTTTCGTTGCCGATCGGCTGATGCCCGCCCGCCACGTCGATGATCGACAGTCGGCGCATGGCCAGCCCTGCCGATCCGTCGGTATGGATACCGTCGTCGTCGGGACCGCGATGTCGGATGGTGTCGTTCATCCGGTGCAGAACGGCTTTGGATGTCGGATGTTCGGGATCGGTATAGATCAGCCCGCAAATGCCGCACATGGGGTTTATCTCCCACCAGACGTGGGCGGACGGCCCTGTCGAAGTTTAAAATAGAGGTCTTCTATTTTTTTCATATTGGTCGCATAATCGCCGCGATGGCGAATTACGTCCATGTTGCGCTCCGCCGTCTGTCGGCGCTGTTCGTCGTTTTTTAGCGCAGTCGAGATACGGTCGGCCAGACGGTCTACATCGTTTACCGGGGTGAGAAAGCCGTTGTCCGGGTCGTTTATCCATTCCCGGTTACCCGGCAGGTCGGTCACTACCGGAAAAGCGCCACAGGCCATGGCCTCCAGGAGCGACAGCGAAGCGCCTTCGGTGATCGAGGTGGAAACATATACCGAGGCCGACCGAAGCAGAGATACGATACCGTCGGGTGGGGTTCGGCCTTTCAGGGTAACGACCGTCTCTATGCCCAATTCGCGGATCAGCGACTCTATTGCGGCGCGGTCGGGACCGTCGCCGGCCAGCACGACCTCTACATCGGGGACGCGCGCACGGATGGCGGGAACGGCGCGGATCAGATGCTGGACATTGTATTTCCAGTCGAGCGTCCGGGTGCTGAGAATCCGCTTCGGGTGGCGTGTTTTTGGATCGGCGGGCGGTGTGAAGACGGTGGTATCCACTACGTACTGGTGTATCATGAGGCGTTCGGGCGCGATGCCCATCGCCGCGATCCGCTCCGCGATCTGACGGGTAACGGCGGTAACAAATGTCGCCCGTGATAATGCCCGCCTCACAAACCAGCGTTTTTCCCACGATCCGGCGGCGTCTACGAGAATATCCGAGCCGTGCGCGGTCTGTACGAGTGGAGCAAAACCCGCGCAGGAGGCAAGAAATCCGTAGTTGGTCAGATAGTGTCCATGGACGATGTCCAGCTTGATGCGGTGGATAGCCTTTCTGATGTTGCGGACTTTGAGGGCGATTTGAAAGACCGTGCCCGCGACGGGTATGGAGACCGGGGGTAGACAGTCGCCGATCTCGAGTATTTCCGTTCCGGGTATATCGCCGGGTACGTCGGTAATCACGGACACGCGATGGCCGCGTTTGACAAAAAACGCAACCCATTTTTTTACATGGATGCTTCCGGCGTCGCCGATATAGCAGATATGCAGGGGCGGATTCACGCGATCGTCTCATGGGCGACATGGACGATGTCTTGGGCGGCGCGACGCCAGTTGAAGTACTCGACTACGGCGTGGCGCGCGTTGCGTCCCATGGTTTCGCACATGACGGGATCATCGAGCAGACGCACCGCCGCGCAGGTTAGTGCCGCCGCATCTCCTTCCGCGATAAGTATCCCCACCTGCCACTTGCGTACGATATCGACGTCTCCGGGAAGGTCGGTAGCGATCATGGGGCGTCCGCAGGCCATGTAGTCGAAGAGTTTCATCCCCAGCCCTTTGGCTTCCTGTGTAAAAACGGCGATGCCTATGGTAAACGCCGAGATGTAGGTCGGCACGTCGGCATACGGAATCCGTCCAGTAAACAGAAAGCGGTCTTCAAGACCCTCTTGGGTGACACGACGCATCCATGTCTCGCGCATGGGGCCGTCGCCTCCCACGACAAAACGGACATCCGGGCGGTGGGCCAATATCGAAAGGGCCGCCGAGATCAGCGTGTCGATATCGTGATAGGGATAGCAACTACCGAGAAACCCTATCACGGGTCCCGGAGCGAGGCCGAGCCGTTCTCGGCTTGTTGCCGTTTCTTCGGGCCGCGCCCGTTCGGGATCGACACCGTTTGGCACTATGGTAATTCGGGTACGCGGCAATCCAAACGTTTCGATCATCAGATCGCGGAGCCGGGAAGATACCGCTACGACGAGGTCCGCCTCGTCACAGGTGATCTGTTGGGTGACGCGGATAAGCCAGCGTTCGAATACGCCGGCGCCGACAAGACGCATCTCGTCGAGCAGAAAACCGTTGATTTCGATGATCAAAGGACAGCGTAGCATGCGGGCGACCGGGATGGGCATCAGGTTGTAGGCGGTTTCCCGGAAGTAGATGAGATCGGGCGGGCGGCGCAGACCGACGCCAAGCAGGACGATCGCGGACATGAGGTAATAGGCTACCCAGCCTACAATCCGCAGGTCGGGCGGACGCACCACATGAATGGCCACCCGGTCTCCGAAAATACCGGTGGGGGCGCAGTCGGCACAAAGAGATCGACGTCGTGTCCGAGCAACGCGAGGTTTTTGACGATTTGTGTGACATGCACCGAACCGCCGCGATGCTCGTTGAGGTCTTCGTAACAAAGATAGAAAATACGCATGGGCTTAAATTACGGCAATCGGGACGGCTTCCCAACGATATTTTGCGTATACTTGACTCCGGAGACCGGACCACGGGTTAAGGGGGTGTCAAGCTTTAGGCTTCAATGGACTCCTTTCCTAGAGAACGTTCCGGAGGTGATCGATCCCGAGTCTGAAGCGCCTTTTTTGTGGTCACAGCTTTTACCGTTTCTGCCCTGTTTCTATTGGCTCGATCCGCAAAATCCGCCCGTCCGCGCATGCCACATGCCCTAAATACACCGGTTTTCCGTCGAAATCGGTATATCCGATCCCGTATACCCGATACGCGTTCCCACCGAAGTAGGGTCGATGATCCGTGACGGCCAGTATGCCGATCCGATAGCGCGCCGTAAAAGAGGGCAGACGTGCAAAACGGCGTGTGACCTCCTCCTCATCGGTCAACTCCGGTATATGACGGCGAAAAACTGCCGTGTCGTCCGCCAAATTCCAGCCCCCATTCCTTCCTACGACTCCGGCCAGACACAGCACAAGTAGGGCGGGTGGAAGAATGGAAAAAAATGGTTTTTTTGTCATGGTGTATGGTCAAGGTCGAGAAATGGGCAACTCCTTTGACTGTGTGTTATGCTATCCGTCCGGCACGCAGGGAGCAAGACCAAAACGACCGGCGGACAAACAGGGAAACTCTTGACAGATCGCCCAAAATGAGTTAAATTATTGACTGTTAAGCGCATACCCTGCAAATCGGAGCGCTTTTTCTTTTTTTGACGCTAAACCTCTGGGAAGGCCCATGACATTCTGCGAACTTCATAAGGAGCGTGAAACGGTTTCCGAGTGCGTCACCTGCGGCAAGGGGCTTTGCGTCGGATGTCGATTTTACGCCGCCAGCGAGCCGTACTGCGAAGGTTGTACAAAGGAACTCGAGCGCGAATACACGGAGTTTCGCAAAAAGCAGCGACAGCGCGTGCTTTTTGCCGGTATCGCAGGTTCTTCCGCAGGAGTAGCGCTCGTGTTGGGTTGGCAGTGGGCCATGTTTCGTACCGGATTCGGAATGGCGATGTTGACGCCGTTTCTCATGTTTCTCGCCGTTGGCGGCTTGGCGTTCGGGATGCTCCGAATCGTCGGGAGCCGTACCGTCGCACTGTTTGTCATCGGCGCAGTTTTAGCGGTGGGAATACTGATCGGGGGCGAATACATCATGTACGATTACAAACTGTATCAGGCCGCACAACAAGGGTTGACCGCAGAAAAATTGTTTCAGTTCAAGACCGAAAATACCTTTTCTGACCATCTCATACACATGGGCGTATTTGACTACGCTTTTATCGTGCTGGGGATGGTTTTTGTATGGCGGCGTCTATGGCCGACGCGCAAGGAAGAACTGGTCATTCTGCGTCCTTTGGCGATGGAGTAAGCCGTCATGCCGCGACGTAATCGACGCATGGAGCAGGTGGAACGACAACCCGAACGCCGCGCCAAAAGGGAGATACGCGGGCATACGTTCGAGATACCCGATACACTGGCAATGGGCTGGACGCCGCCCGTTCGGACGGATACGCCGGGCCGTGTCGTGGGTGTCGATTTTGGGCTAAAACGGCTGGGAGTTTCGGTAAGCGACCCGGAAGGGCGTATCGCGCAGGGTCTGGAAACGGTCGATGTCGGCAGTCCCGACGACGCACCAGCCCGTATCGCGGGAATCGCCGAACGATATGGCGCCCGTTGTATCGTTGTTGGTCTGCCAAGACACATGAACGGCAACGAAGGCGACATGGCACTCCGGGTCCGTATGTTCGCCCAAACGCTCGAACGCCTCTCCGGTGTTCCGGTGCATACGTGGGATGAGCGTCTTACCAGCCGAGAAGCGGAACGGGTGCTTGCGGAGACCGGGGTTCGGATAAAAAACGATAAAAAGCAAGTGGATCGAACCGCAGCCATATTGTTGTTGCAAGGTTTTCTGGACCGCCGTCGTTACGGATACAGTGCAGACGCCGACGGAAAGGAGGAGGAGGAAACATGTCGAAGCTGAAAACGATCTTGGTGCTTCTTGCCATCGAATCCGCCGTGCTCGCGCTGGGCGTCATGGGAGTGCTTTATTTTGCCCTTCGACCGGTAGACAGCACAGGAGAGGTCAAAGCCATCGTCGTCGAACCGGGCATGAATTTGACCCGAATCGCCGACAAACTGGAAGCGGAAGGGCTGATCCGGGATGCCTTGTGGTTCAGAGCCTACGCCCGGTATCTCAAGGTGGACGATCAGGTTCGTATCGGACGATATGGATTCCGTACCGGAACGGCGCTTGATGTCATTCTCGAAAAGCTGGCCACAGGAGATGGCGGAACGCGCACGGTTACCATCCCCGAAGGGTTGACGGTTCCGGAAGTAGCGGCGTTGCTTAAAGAAAAGGCGAGTATCGATTCAGCCGGGTTTGTCCGGCTGGCGTTTGACCCGAACTTTATCGTCAAAGCGGGTATTCAAGCCCCTTCGCTGGAAGGATATTTGTTTCCCAACACCTATCAGCTCTATACGGGCATGGCGCCCGAGTTTGTCCTCCGGGAGATGACCTCGCTGTTTCAAAGAGTTTTCAAGGACGAATACAAAACGCAGGCGGAAAAACTTGGCTATTCCATGCACGAGATACTTACATTGGCATCCATCATCGAGCAAGAGGCACAAATCGAGACGGAACGCGAAACCATTTCAGGGGTGTTTCATAACCGGCTTAAGATCGGCATTCGTCTGGAGGCAGACCCCACGGTTCAATTTGCCATGGGCACGCCCAATGTGCGCCTGCTCAAACGCCATCTGACCACGCCTTCACCCTACAACACCTATATCCACGCCGGACTGCCTCCCGGCCCTATATGCAGTCCCGGTGTGGCGTCGATCAAGGCGGCGTTGTATCCGCAGAAAGTGCCGTATTTGTTTTTTGTCGCACGTGGCGACGGCAGCCACATCTTTTCCAAATCCAACCGGGAACACGACGAAGCCCGCCTTTTCGTAAAACAACAGCAGAGTTGACGGGGTTGTGTCAAACGATGGTATACCCGCCGTCCACGACCAGGGTGTGTCCCGTTACCATCGAGCCGGCCTGTGACGCAAGATAGACGATGGCACCCGCGATTTCTTCCGGTTCCGCCAGCCTGCCCATGAGGATTTTCTTTACCTGCACCCGGAAACCTTCGTTTTCCATGGCCTTTTCGACAAGCGGCGTACGCGTCATGGTCGGCGCAACGGCGTTGACCGTGATGCC
>VGJU01000166.1 GCA_016867335.1 Candidatus Zixiibacteriota bacterium
CCTTTTGCGGAAACCGGTTTTGTCGCAAAAGGGACGCTGACCGCCGGATACCCCATCGCGCACGACGGCGTCCAAAAATATCCCGGTAAAACGAGCTACTACCATAAAAACCTTACCTGGATGGAACTCCCATGGCTTCAATTTTATACGACAGCGCTGTCTTTTCTGTTTCTGGAACCCGACGGCTGGAGTGCTCGGTTTCCCTTTATCGTCATCGGTCTTGCCGCCGCGATCCCGTCTTATTGCGTCGCTCGGACGCTGTTCGGGACCGCGGCAGCGCGCATCATGCTCCCGATGCTGCTCTTTTCCGTCCCCTATCTGACGCATATCCGTCAGTGTCGGTATTTTGCCCTGCTGGCGCTCGGTTCGGCCGTCGGGGTGTATGCTTATCTGAGGATTAAAGAAAACAAACCCGGAGGGTGGGCACTTTTCTCCGGAGCCGCCATTTTTCTTTTTCACAGCCATTATGCCTACTTTTTTGGCTATATGGGCGGATGGGTGTGTTGGATACTGCTGTTCGACCGCCCGAAACAATGGAAACCGCTATTGCTGGCCGCTGGATGTATTTTTGTGTTTACCTTTCCCTTTGCCCTGTACGTAAACCTGTTTACTCGACGAAACGCCTATGGAAGCTGGTCGCTTTGGCATACGGCATCCAGCCTTGGATACTACGCCAGGATGATTCACCAGCATATCGTCCCGTGGCTTTTATTTCCGGCGTTTTCGATTTTTTTCACACGGACGTTTCGCCGGCCGGTCCATTTTGTCGGACTGGCCCTCCCGGTTTTGCTGATGGTCTATCTGCTGATTCCTGCGCGTCCGCAAAGCTTTGTACGTATCCAAGATGTGGTTGGGGTGTTGCTTTTTGTCGGCGCGGCGATATGCGTCTATACGCAATGGCCGGGCGGTGGTCTTCGGATAAACGGCGACATACGGCAGAACGGCGCGCGATTTCTGATGATATGGCTGACAGGGGCACTGGTCTCGCTTTCCCTCATTCTTCCCAACCACGCCTTCCGTTATCTTATTGGTTTTCTTCCTTTTTTCTATATGCTCACGGCCTGTTTACTGATTCGTCTTTGGCAACGATCAAAACCGATCTCGTTGCTGACCGGCATCGTTTTGACGACTACAAATGTGTTTTCCGTGCTTCCGGTTACGCTCGTCTCCGTGCTAACCGTTTCCGCCGGCTTACTCATGCGCCCTGTGACCTGGCTTCCACCGGCGCTGACCTCCGCGCTTACCGACGGATACACACCGGAAGAAATCCGCGAACGAGCCAATCCCGTGCTAAAAGGCATCGGCACGGAAATCGCCCGACAGGGGACGCTCCGCTCTCCGCTCTACGACTACTTTTACGAGATCTCCCATCCCTACGGCGGACCGGTGGAAACCGTCGTCGCTTATCTGAACACCCATGCCAAGACGGGGGATACATTTTCTTCGGACTGCGACGCGGTAACACTGGCCTTTCATACGGGTCTGCGTTTCCGGTCGATAGAAGAAAAACCCGAATGGATCAGTCTGAGACCGTTCCGGTTTTACATGACCCATCCGTCGGCTGAGATACGAACGCTTTACGACTTGACGCTCATGTCTTCTTATGACAAAATCGAATTGAATGCGCCCGATTTCGAAAATATCGACTACAACTTGCCGGATCCGGATACGCATATTTTTTATCCTGAACGTTTTGCCGGGCCGCGGATGATACTGTTGCGGCGAAAACATGGTCTTGAGTGAGCGCACGCTCCGGAGGAACGCTCCATGCTGACGCTGGGCATCGATACTTCATGCGACGATACGGGTGTTGCGATCGTCGAGGATTTTACACGGATACGGGCAAACGTCATCTCGTCGCAAGGGATTCATCTTGAATACGGAGGAGTGGTCCCGGAGTTGGCCTCGCGTGCGCACCTTACCCTGCTCTTGCCCGCCTTGGATGGGGTATTCGAGCAGTCGAAGCTTCGCCCCGAACAGTTGGACGCCATCGCGGTTACGCGCGGCCCCGGTCTGGCCGGGTGTCTGCTCATCGGGGTGTCCGTCGCCCGCACGCTGTCGTTGACATGGAAAAGACCCGTGATCGGTGTCAATCATCTGGAAGGTCACATTTTTGCGGGCAGGCTGGCCGATCCCTCTCTGACACCGCCTTTCGTAGCGCTCATCGTCTCCGGAGGCCATACACTACTGACGCTGGTGCGTGATTGGGGCGACTACGTCTTGCTGGGGCAGACCCGCGATGATGCAGCCGGGGAGGCTTTCGACAAGGTTTCCAAGTTGTTGGGGACCGGGTTTCCGGGCGGCCCGGTCATCGACCGGCTGGCCGAAAAGGGTGATTCGGCTTTTATCGGCTTTCCGCGTCCCTTTTTGGACCGGGTGGGTTATGAATTTAGCTTTAGCGGTATCAAAACGGCGGTTCGGACCTATTTGGCGGGAAAACCAGCAGAAGTCGTACAGCGAGATCTTGTCCACATTGCGGCGAGTTTTCAGGCGGCGGTCGTGGAGGTGCTGACGGAAAAGACGGTGCAAGCGGCGCGGATGGCCGGGGTAACGCATATTCTACTGACAGGCGGAGTGGCGTGCAACCGGGCGTTGCGGGCAAAGATGACCGAACGCGGGAAACCGCTTGGGTTGTCGGTCTGCTATCCGCCTCCGGTGCTCAGTACGGACAATGGAGCCATGATCGCCGCGGCCGGGGCTTTCCGTTTCGCCCATTGCCCCGGACATTCGAAACTTTCGGTCGATCCGCGCGCCGTGCTCGAAACATCGCCTACCACCAAACCGTAAATCCTATGGCCATTGCAGGCCCGGCCCGATTTCTTTGCGAAAATTCATCCGGATGGTCGAGGTCGGCAAGATGCGCATCTACATGCGCATCCGCCATATTGAATACGTGAACGCCAAACAGCCCGAACAACAAACGGCTTCCGGTCGGCGTCAGTCCGTTGCCCGGCGTATCTCGCTGTAAAAGCACCCCGGTTGCCAGTGCGGCTTCGAGCAAGGCCACCACCGTACCCTTCCGCTTCTTTCCGTTATACCACTGCCCCCATCCCGGCAGGATAGAGGACCGCAAAAAAGCGCCGCGTGGGGAAGGCCGTGCGGTTAGGGAGACCGGCTCGCCCGTACGGAGCGTATCGGTTTGCGCCCCGCATTTCAAAACGAAAACCGCCAAATACCAACACACGACGACCGGAACACGAAAACCGAACATGGGAAACCCTATCCCCATAGTAGGAACGCGGCATGCCGCGCCTGATTATATCCCGATTATACTGAGCACGGTTCCTATTTGGGATGCTCTGACGATCTCATCCGTTCGTCAGGCGCACGGATCAGCAGGCTCACCCCGAACGGCCTCACCTCATCATCTTTTCTATCCGTGCTCATATATACGCCCAACAACATACGCTCCCGCCCGGCTAAGTGTCAATAACAGCCATCGGTAAAATTCTCCGGAACATTTGGAGGGTATCCGGAGTTAGCAGGATATACGGATTCCGGTGAAATTTCTTGACAGGAGTCGTTTGTAGTGCGTAAGATAAACCCATCTTGAAGATGATAGTTTTGTCCTGCCTCGATACGCGAATTTCCGCATCTTGCATGACTCCGGCATAACACCTTGTGCACCCCGGCCACCGAAAAAGCGTTCCGGCTTCCGGTCCGGAAGTCTCCAACCTGTATTTGAGCATACAAAGGAGTTTTGGATGGCTCGTCTGACAATCCCTCTGCTTGCTGCTCTCTTTATGCTGGCCGGAGTGCGGGAGACCGTTGCACAGTCGGACTATTTTGGGCAAAACAAAGTACAGTATCGCAATTTCAAATGGAATATCCTGACGACGTCGCATTTCGAAATCTTTTACTATGATGGAGAAGAGGAAACGGCCAACGACGCTGCGCGGATGGCCGAACGAAGCTACAACCGGTTGAGCCGTCTGCTTCGCCACCGGTTTAGCGAACCCATACCCATCATTCTTTATGCGTCTCACGCTGATTTTCAGCAGACCAACATTCTGACCGACTTTTTGAGCGAAGGAACCGGCGGGGTTACCGAGTTTAACAAAAGCCGTGTTTTTCTGCCGTTTACGGGGTCGTACGCCGAACTTGAGCACGTACTGACCCACGAATTGGTTCACGCCTTCCAAGGCGATATTCTTTACGGAAACGGCCCCAGTGCCTCGGTACTCAATCCGCTTGCCTTTTCCGCGCCCCTCTGGTTTATGGAGGGCATGGCCGAATACCTGTCCATAGGGCGCGTCGATGAGCATACCGACATGTGGCTCAGGGATGCCGCCCTGCAAGGATATCTGCCTCCCTCCATACCTGAAATGGATTACAGTTTTGGCGTTTACCGCTTTGGACAGGGGTTGTGGACGTATATCGGCGAGCGATACGGCGATGAAAAAGTGGGCGAAATTCTTCGGAAAACCGGACGCCTGCGCAACGTAGAGGAAGCCTTCAAGTCTTCGATCGGTAAAGATCTCAAGGAGTTGTCCGACGACTGGACCGAATATGTCCGCAAAACCTATCTGCCTCAGATCGCTCAGTACGATAAACCACAGAAATTTGCCCGCCAGTTGACCGATATCCGCAAGGGCAAGGCCAATTTTCATCTTGCCCCGGCCATTTCTCCACGCGGCGACAAAATGGTCTTCATCTCCAACCAAAGTTTATATAACGACATGTACCTCGCCTCCGCGATCGACGGTAGCATCATGAGAAAGCTGGTAGAGGGAGAACGGTCGGCGGATTTCGAGTCGCTTCGTTTTTTTACTACTTCGATTTCCTGGTCTCCGGACGAAAAATTTATCGCCTTTCCCGCCAAGATAGGCCCACAGGACGCGCTGTATATCATGGAGGTGCGCCGACGCAAAGTCGTGCGCCGTATCAAGGTGGAACTGGACGGTCTTAGCTCTCCGGCATGGTCACCGGACGGAAAACATCTTGTTTTCGTAGGCTTGAAAGGAGGTCAGTCGGACCTTTACACGATCGACGTAAACGGTAGAAATTTGAAGGCGATTACGCGGGACCGGTACACGGACCGGGATCCGGTTTGGTCGCCGGATGGCAAAAAAATTGCTTTCTCTACCGACCGAGGTCCGGCAACCGATTTTCACAACTTGACGTTCGGGCATCAGCAATTGGCTCTCTACGATTTTGAATCGGGCGAAATCCAACTGCTTCCGGACCAGTACGGAAAAAGCATTTCGCCTCAATGGTCCGAAGACGGTTCTAAAATTGCCTTTGTATCCGATCGTACGGGTATTTCCAACGTGTTTATCATGGACCTGAACACGGGGAAAAGCTATCAGATCACCAATATCCTGACCGGGGTCACCAACGTAACGGCGGTGGGGCCGGCCATCAGTTGGTCGCAAAAAGGCAACCGGCTTATTTTTACCGCGCTTTCATGGGGTGGATGGGACGTTTTTGCCATCAGCGATCCCAATCGGCTTATGAAAGAGCCGTATGTACACCCCGAAACCGCCGGCCCTCCCATACAGCTCGCGCCGCCGCAACGCACGGCCTTGCAAACCGCTCCCACGGATAGCATGGGCCGAAGCGCAGAGGTTCCGATCGATACCGCTTCGACCGCGCTAGACACCACGCCCGACTCGGTCGCACTACCCGGTATGAGGATCAGACCGCTGACCACAGACCTCTCGGACTCGACCCTGAGCCAGATAAGCGGTCAGTACCGGGAATTGCCCGATACCTCGGTTTGGTCGGACGGAACCTTCAAGACAAGACCCTACAAACCGCGTTTTACCCTCGACTATATCGGAGGAAATGCGGGGTATGCCACGAACATAGGTTTTGTAGGCAGTTCGTTGCTTTCTTTTAGTGACGTACTGGGCAATCACAATCTTCTCATCGGAGCCAACATCTTTGGCTCCATTACCGATGCGGACCTGTTGGCGCAATACACCAACCGATCGAATAGAACCAACTGGGGCATAGCACTTTTTCAATACCGATTCGACCTGCTCTATACCTTTCTCAGCCCGGTGTTGACTCAGACACAGACACAGATCAACCGGGGCGTGGGTGTTTCGATAAGCCGCCCGTTTAGTCGGTTCAATCGGTTCGAGTTAGGGGTTCAGGGCGTAAACCGAACGCGTGAGTTGGTGGACGTGTCTTTCAGCAGTCTTTTCGGGATACGAAGAACCCGTCGCGGCAGTCTCGGCAATGTCAGTTTCGTACAACCCAGCGCCGCGCTCGTAACCGACAACATCCTGTACGGCATTACCGGGCCCATCGCGGGTTCCCGCGGACGTATCGAAGTAATGCCGACCTTTGGGCAGCTTCAGTTTACCCGTTTTCTCGTCGATTACCGAAAATACTTCAACGTGTTCCAACGCTATGCTTTCGCCTTTCGTTTCTATGGCATGGCCAGCCACGGAAGAGACCAGGAACTCTTTCCTTTCGGCGGTCCGTACGATTTCAGGGGTATGGACTTCTGGGCGGTCTGGGGGAGCAAAAACGCGCTGTTTAACAGCGAATTCCGGTTTCCGCTGGTGGATTATTTAGCTTTTGGCTGGCCGCTTCCGCTTGTGCTTCAACAGATTCGCGGCTCGCTGTACTTGGACGTAGGTAGCGCATGGGATCAGAAAACCAGCGCCATTCAGGCCGGGCAGTACAGTGGTTACCCCAATGCAGGCACACTGACAAACGGCCGGCTCGTGCGAGGCAACGGACTGGGGCCGGGAACCATAGAAGAGGTGTCGGGAGGACCGGTAGGGGCGTCTTACGGATTCGGAATCAGTTCTCGGCTCGGTTTTCTCGTACTCAAATTCGATATCGCCCGACAGATCGATCTGGGCATGCGCCCCGCATGGTACAACAACGAAGGTCTACCCGGCATTCCCGGCGGAATCGAGTCCGAATTTCCCGGAACCCGATCATTCCGGTTGCGTCAGGCCCTTAACGACAATAAATTCTTTTTCACGATCGGCGCAGACTTCTAAACGTCTTTTGTAAGTCGGTCCTATTGGATACATAAGCAGATCGCGGACAAGAGAAAAACAAAACGTTGTCGTTGGCAATTTCCCCGGCAAGGCGCTCATGCAGACATCTCAGGATCCCGAACCCCTTCGGGCCGGGCAGTACAATGCTACCCTGATCTATATTCATCCGATCCAAGAAGAGCTAATGGTGATCCGGGTGCGCCCCGATGACGGCGTACCCCCTTATCTACCGGGACAGTATACCACACTCGGTCTCGGAGATTGGGAACCTACCAACGACCCGGCCCACAACGAAGAAGTCGGCGAAAACCTGAAAAACCGGCTTATCCGACGAGCCTATTCGATCTCCTATCCCATCTTCCGGGAAGATGCTCGTGCCATCGTACGCCCTGAAGAACTAGACTATTACGAGTTCTATATTACGTTGGTACAACGCAAAGGAGAACCGGGCCAAGAACCCTCGCTGACCCCGCGTCTTTTTGGGCTCAAAAAAGGCGAACGGTTGTGGGTAGGGACAAAGGTCACCGGTCACTACACCCTTGACGGCATCAAACGGGATAATCAGATCGTTCTGGCTGCCACCGGCACGGGTGAAGCACCTCATAATTGCATGGCCGCCCATTTGCTCCGCACCGGACACCGAGGCTCGATCGTATCCATAATATGTGTCCGATACACGCAAGATCTAGGCTATAAAGCTACACATGAACAGCTTGCCCGCATGTTTCCCCAGTACCACTATATTACCCTGACTACACGGGAAAAGGAAACTCTGAACCAGAAGGTATATATCCAGGATCTGGTCGTCTCCGGGGAGTTGGAGACACGCACGGGTATCTGCCTTGATCCGGCCATGACCCATGTGTATCTATGCGGAAACCCCTCCATGATCGGCGTACCCAAGCACATAGAGGGCGTCAAAACATACCCCTCCCCTCCCGGCATGGTGGAATTGCTCGAATCCAGAGGGTTTAAAGCGGATTACAAAAAAGAAAGAGGAAATATCCACTTCGAAGAATACTGGTAGCCGTGCCTGTTACCGGAACCGCTCCCAGCGTTGCGCGCACCGTAGCGTTCAACCCGAAGTAAGTCTTGCCAGTTCGTCCTGCATCCACGCCGCAAGCTTTTCCATCGCCTCGCTTAGCAATCGAAAAGTAAAGATCGCCTCTTGCAGGTCGCCTTCTTTACCCATCCGTTCCAGACGATCTGCCAGACCCGCTACCGTCTCGGCCCCAAAGTGTTTCGACATGCCTTTGAGCGTATGGGCTGCGTACCTGACTTGCTCTGAATCTCCCTTCGCTATTGCACTGTGGAGCGTTTCGAGCGTCCGAGGAGACTCCTCCAGAAAAAGCGAAAGCATCGGCCTAAGCAGTTCGGGCGACTCCGCGATCTGTTCGGGCAACTCCATATCGCCCGGACGCTCCGGCAACATACGCGACGGCGCTTCGGGTATAAAAATACGAATCTGCTCCAGCAATTTTTCCATGTCCAAGGGTTTGGAAAGATAACCGTCCATCCCCGCTTTGAGACATCGCTCTCGGTCATCGGTCGTCGCGTGGGCCGTCAGAGCGATCAGGCATGTTTTCTTCGCGTTTTCCGACTCCTGTGCCCGGATACGCCGGGCCGTCTCCAATCCGTCCATGATCGGCATTTCTACGTCTATGAATACAAGATCGTACGACGACGCACAAAGGGCCGCAAGAGCCACTTCCCCGTTTTCCGCCTCTTCGACCCGGCAACCTCGTCGCTTGAGCAACGCCAACATAAAATACCGGCTGGTCGGATTGTCTTCCACCACCAGAATACGCAACCCGTCGAGTACCGCAGATGCTACGGGTAGGGCTGTGTAGGACGTTTCCATCCGGGCGGGGTACCCCACTCGTACCGTA
>VGJU01000167.1 GCA_016867335.1 Candidatus Zixiibacteriota bacterium
GCGCTGGGTTCGGGGATGGAGACGGCGGTTTTCGACGACGTCGAACCCAATCCTACGGAGCGCAACATTGCCGACGGGGCAGTCTGTTATGCGGATCATGCAAGCGACGGGATCGTGGCCGTCGGTGGGGGTAGCGCGATGGATGCGGGCAAGGCCGTCGCGTTGCGTGTTCGTCACTCCCTTCCGCTCGAACGCTACGACGATCTCCAGGACGGATGGCGATTGATCGGGCCGGACATCCCACCGGTCATCGCCATTCCCACGACGGCGGGAACCGGAAGCGAAGTGGGGCGTAGCGCCGTCATCACGCTCAAGGCTACGAATCGAAAAACGGTGATTTTCAGTCCGTATCTCATGCCTAAAATCGCGTTGTGCGACCCTTTGCTTACGCTCGGTCTCCCCAGCCACGTCACAGCGGCCACGGGTGCAGATGCGCTTACCCACTGTATCGAAGCGTATCTTGCCTCGGGGTATCATCCCTTGTGCGACGCGATTGCGGTCCACGGTGCGATGCTGGCACATGCGCATCTTCCTATGGCGGTACACGACGGAGCAACCGACGTGGAGGCGCGAACCCAGATGATGATGGCCGCGCTCATGGGCGCGACGGCGTTTCAGAAGGGACTCGGTGTCGCGCATTCGCTGGCGCATCCGCTTTCTTCGGTGGCTGGCGTGCCGCATGGTTTGGCCAATGCCGTGTTGCTTCCGTACGTGCTCCGCTTTAACGCCAAAACGGTTCCGGAGCGACTCCGCGATCTGGGGGAGGGCATGGGGTTGCCTATACAGGGCATCCCGGCAGAGGAGGGTGCGCGCATCCTGATCAAGGAAGTCGAGCGGCTGTTACGCGCCATCGATATTCCCCTGACACTGTTCGAAATCGGAGTGAGGGAGGAGATGATCCCTGCACTTGTCGCCGGAGCGAGTGCGGATGGTTGTCATCTTTCCAACCCGCGACCCTGCACGGCGGACGATTTCCGCCGGTTGTACGAAGCCGCGCTGTACGGAGAACCGAAACATACCAGATAGAGGGGGAACCATGTCTTTATCGTCTACCGATACGCTTGAAGAAGGTGATCTGCTACAACTCGATTACGCCAAGCTCAAAAAAGTGGCGTCTATCGCGGAGGACGTCGTGCCTGTGGTGGTGCAACATGCCGTCACCAAAGAGGTTCTTATCGTCTGCTATGTCAACCGAGAGGCGCTCCAACGGTCGCTCGACACCGGACAGGCCACGTTTTGGAGTACCTCGCGCAACGAGTTGTGGATAAAGGGGGCCACCTCCGGGGATACGCTTCGCGTCGAAGAGATTCGGGTCAACTGCGAGCAGAATTCCGTGCTTTATCTTGTCATGCCAGAAGGCGAGGGGGCGTGCCATACGCGCAACGCCGAAGGGCGTTCGCGCGTGAGTTGTTATTACCGGCGGATTGCCCGGACCGGAGCGCTCGAATTTATCGATGACAAATAAATGTTGCGGTTTGTCACCAAAAAAGTTAGGTTAGGGTATTCTTCCTTTGTACCGTATCCGGAGCAGGGTGCGGGTTTTCTACGGGCCATCTCCCGGCCTGTTTTTCAGTCCCTCAGAGGCCTATACGAAAGCATGTCGTTCCATCCGTATAGGCTCTTATCATCGGTTGTCTTACAGGAGGAAGGTATGGTACGTCTTGTAACCCGTATGGCGGCCCTTTTCTTTCCGGTAGCCATCTGTTTTGCCACCGCCCCGGTGGTCAGCGCACAAGGGCTGGAGGATGCCGAAGCCAAGGTAAAGGCGATGCCCAACGATCCACCTCGTCATTACAATCTCGGTCTTGCCTATTTCAAGGCGGGACGCGCCGCAGACGCGGTTGCATCTTTTCAGAAGGCCGTAGAACTTAACCCGAACTACAAGGAAGCGTATTTCAACCTTGGAGTTGCCCAGCAGAAAAACGGCCAGATGGGCGCGGCGATCGGTTCGCTGGAAAAAGCCGTGCAGTTGGACCCGGAAAACGGGGAAGCGCACGCTGCACTGGGTGGGATATACCGGGATTCCAAGAAAAACAGCCAGGCTGAAAAAGCCTACGCCGAGGCGCTCAAGATCAATCCCAGAAACGCCTCGTGGCATTACAATCTCGGTATCGTATATCAGACACAGAACAAATTTCCGGATGCCATCAAGTCGTACGAGGAATATCTGCGGCTCAGTCCGAAAGCAAAAAACGCCAAACAGATTCAGGATATCGTCGCGCAGATGAAAGACCCGAAAAAGGCGATGGCAAAAAAAGTGGACGCCAAGAAACCGGCGGATAAAAAATAGGCTTTTTCCAACACCTGCCTTGAAAACCGAAACCCCACTCGGAAGATTCCGTGTGGGGTTTTATGTTGGGATTTCTTGCTCTTGGGTACGGTCGATGCCGACTTGCTCTTACCGCACCTGACGGCGAAACGGCTCGCGTTTGACTTCGCACTCCAAAAACCGGTCCACCGTTCCGGACTCCAGCCCGGTTTTGATGATGGAAAACGCTTCCTCCGCGGCTTTGGCCGTGACGCGAATATCCTCGTCGATATGGGCGAGCGTGGCTTTAAAGGCCATGTAGGTGTGGATACCGCGTTTTGCCATCTCTTGAATAAACAACGTGGAGACCTTTGCGCTCAGTTTCGGGTCGGGCAAGTCAATGGAGACGTAGGGATTTACATACAGCCCTTTGCACGCACCGGACAATCCGGCGTTTTTAAGCGCACCGTCGAGCGCGCGACGGAGTTTTTCCCCTATTTCTTCGAATCTTCGCTCCGAGTCGCGTCGTTTGAGTTCCCGGATCGTCGTAATGGCGGCGGCCAAGCCGATATTGTCGCTCCAGTAAGAACTCGATATAAACATACGTCCTGCCGGTTCCATGGCCTCTACGGAACCGACTACCGCCCCCATGGGATAGCCGTTCGACATGGCTTTGGCGATCACCGTCATGTCGGGCGTGACGCCGGTATAGGTTTGTACGCCGCCGATCCGAAGCCGCCAGCCGCACGAAACTTCGTCAAAAACCAAGAGCGCTCCGTGTCGATGCGCCAGTGCTTTGACGTTTTCCAAATAACCGGGAGACGGTAGTTCCGAGCGCACGGGTTCCATCATCACCGCGGCAACTTGGCCGTCGTATTTTTTGAGAAGGTCTTCGAGCATGTCCACATTACCATAGGAAAATGGGATCGCGGTTCCGGCAAGGACACGCGGCACACCGATCGGTTCGATGCCGGCAAAGGGAAATTCCCCGCTGTCGGGATCGACCAGATAGTTGGCGGACTGATACCAGTCGTGCCATCCGTGATATCCGCAAAACAGGATGATATCCCTTCCCGTCGTGCCTCGCGCAACACGGGCGGCTACTGCGCAGGCTTCTCCACCTGCCTTGGTATAGCGTACCATCTGCGCGCTGGGTATCGTAGAAACGAGTTCTTCGGCCAGTTCGACTTCGAGGGGGCTGTTGAGCGTATAGATACTGCCCTGGTCGATCTGTTTCTTTACCGCATTGTCCACCACGTCGTCCGCATGACCCAGAACGACCGCTCCGACTGCGTTGACCCAGTCGATATATTCGTTGCCGTCCACATCGGTAAACCGCGCTCCTTTGGCTCGTTCGGCGTATACGGGATTTATCCCGTCGGCAAACATGCTGGAACGTCGGCTGATCAGTTGGGTACGACCGGGGATGAGTTTTTCCGCCTTGGTGTACAGCGTCATCGAACGAGTTACGGAACGGGTGGAAGCCATGATAGATCCTTTTCTGCAAGACGTGGGTTTTGGTATAGGGTTTTGGCAAGAAGCGCGGGGGAGCCAGTGACGCAGGTGGCTCGCTCTTGATGCCACTGCGGATGCGTCGGTGCAAAGATTGGGTCGGCGGGCCATGGGGCGAACGGCGCATAACCGAGCGCGTGGATGAGTTTGTCGGAGACCATGGCAACGTTACCCGCGCGTGGCGGAACCGGTCCGGCTTCGTGACGCATACAGCCCATCAGCAAGACCGGATCGTATCCGCCCACCCGGTTGACGATCTGGGCGATCTGGTACAGACTCAGCGGACGCGGCCCGCCGGCGTGGTACAACCCGCTCATCCGGTTGCCGAGCATCGTTTCGAATACCCGGTTCAGACAGTCGGTATAGGCCGGGGTTCGCACTTCGTCGTAGTACAGGGTCGCGGGTAGATTTTTTTTGAACCGTGACTGTATCCAGTCCATAGCGCCGGCATGACCGTTAAAGCTGACCCCCATGGGCAAGGAGATACGCAGAATACAGGTGTCGGGGCGTTCGCGGAGAAAAATCGCTTCGGCTTCAACCATGGTGCGACCGTATACCGTTACCGGGTCCGGGGCATCTTCTTCACGGTAGCCGCCGTCTCGGACACCGGAGTACACGAGGTCGATGGAAAGCGTCACCAACCGTGTATCGGGTGAAAGTACCGACAGCAGGGCATGGGCGCTTTCCACATTGATTCGGTGCGCGTTTTCCGGAGCCAGTTCGCACGATTTGAGTTTACAGGTCCCCTCGCCGTTGAGCACCGATCGAAACCCGTACCGGTCGAACAGCCGAGCCAGTGTCGTTCGGTCGTCGGCGTCGCAAGGCTCGATGTTGGGTCCTTGAAGCGGCCAGTTGTCCTTGCGGCGCGTAGCGATGACCTGGTCCGGATATTTGGCGGCAAAATAACGAAACGCATTATACCCGGCGACGCCGGCGACGCCTGTGATAAGAAGCGGAAGAGGTATTGCAGACGTCATGTCCGGAGGTTTTAAATCCACGGCGTCCGGTCGCATCCCCGGAACGGATGATGATCGCCGGGACGAAATTTGGGCCACTCCGGATACCAGTTGATCCCCTCGATCTTTTCACCCCGGCACAGATACGCGGCATGGTTCTCCCGTTTGATCCGTGTCGTGGTCGGGATGTAGCGGAGTGTCAGTCCGCAACGCCGCTGGTCGGACAGATTGGCCTCGGAGCCGTGGATGAGATACGGATCGTGCAAGGAGACGCCGCCCGCCGGCACCACGACATCGACGGCGCTGTCCGCGTCTACTACACGCATATCGAGTTCGGACGAAAGGACGTTGGGGATGTCTTGGCTCACCCGGTGGCTAAAAATACGCTGGTCCCGATGGGTCCGCGGGATCACCCGCATACAGCCGTTTTCCGGTGTGGAGTCGTCTACCGCAAGCCAGATGGTGATGACTTCCATCGGCTCCAGCGGCCAATAGTAGCCGTCCTGATGCCAGAGCACGGGCTGGCCGGTGCGGGCAGGTTTGCTGATGTAATGCGCTCCGAACAGAGCAATGTCGGAACCGATAAACGGTTCGATGACATCCATAAGACGCGGGTCGGCACACAGACGAAGCCAAAAAGGATCGTCCGCAATGAGATAATGGTGATACTGTTCCGGACGAATATCGGGGTATTTGCGGCCCATCCATTCGATGTGCCCGCGCGCTTCCTGCACGAGTTCCTCGTCGATCACATCCGGAATGACGACATATCCTTCTTCCTGATACTGTTTTACGATTTCGGCACTTGTCATGGCTGACCCTCCATTAAATGAGCCGTTTTCAAACCTCATGATCCAAGTGTTTGCGCAACCGCCGTCCTACCACACCGATCTGATGTTTGAAATCTTGAAAGGTATAGCTTTCGTGGTATTTCCAGTAGCTGTTCCACAGCACGTCCTGCTTATCCCGTACTTCGGCAAAGCGGGTCAATGCACGTCCCTGTTCCGTACGGCGAAAATTGTCCAAGGCCGCCTGAGTAAGATAATACCCACACGCAGGGTCGCCGGCTTCGTATCCGTACTTGACCATCGAACGGGGTTTTTCGGAGAAGTGCGCCGCTTTGGCGTGCAAAATCGACGGAAAGGTGATGGCAAGCGTTCCGGCTTTGACGACCAGTTTTTTCTGCCCCCTGATCCATCCTAACTTCGAGGTCTGCGGCGGTGTATAGAGCCGACGATGGCTCCCCGGAAGCAGCATCGTCGGCCCCATGTCCTCGGTGACGTCTTGTGGGTAGTACATGCACAGCACCTCGGTAAGCGGAAGGTCGGCCATGTAGGTATCGTCCACATGCCATCCGCCACCGTCGCTGACACCACCCGGGGTCAGATGGTTCCAGAACCGGAATGGGCTGATCGCCACATCGGGCGTTTCAAGCAGAAACGCTACGAAATCGACCACTTTGGGATGGGAAAGCAGATCGCCCACGCTTTCGCGTTCGAAAATCGAGATGCCCTTGTACTCGAAGGCGTCCGTCTGTATCCTCGCTACGAGTTCCGGCTCGATCCAGTCCTCGGGGGCTACATAGCCGGTATCCATAAATTCTTTTTTTAGCGTTTTGAAGGTTTCGTTCATCCTGCAACCTCCGGTTTGCGCGCACCGTGCGGGGTAATGGGCAATCCTTCTCCCGGCGAAAAAAACCGTTCCAGAATAAACTGGTGTCCCAACTGGGTATGCGCGTTGTGAAGCGGATACTCCACCGCCGGGAACGATACGATTCGCCACCCGTCCGCCATCGCTGTTTTGACATTTTTGTACGGACATTCGTTTTTCGGATCGAAACGGTATTCGCTGGAAAAAGGACCAAAATAGTTCCACGAGATGACACCCGACTCCACGTGATCCGAGTCCGCCCAAACATACAACAGATGTTGCTGGCGTCCGCGAAGCATATCGGCGAGTGTGCGCAGGTCGGTCTCTGTAATGCGTCCGCCTTCGGCAATACGCGCCTCAGCCTGTTCCAGCCATACGTCCACAGCTTTTTCCATGCCCCCTCCGGTTGTCAAAATCTGCGCTTTTTGCTTACATGGTTTCGCTGAAATTAAGTCCGGGGACAGGAACGGTGTCAAGCAGGATTCCCGGATATACGGAAAATGACTGGACCGACGGGAAGGGTTGGTTGTATCATGAAATCGAGAGGAGGAATGCCCGTATGGCCGACTTGGCAGATTATCGTCCCCGGTTTTCGCTGGAAGAGGCGACGCGGCTCGCGGAGGCGTTATACGGCGTTTCCGGCGTAGCACGTCCTTTACCGAGCGAGCGGGATCAAAACTTTTATCTAACCACGCTTTCGGGGGACGGCTATGTGCTGAAGATTTCCAGCGCCGCCGAACGCCGCGATATTCTCGACTTTCAGAACGCTGCGCTCGAACATCTCCGCATCCGGCAAGGGGATGGCGTCTGGCCTGAAGTGGCTCGTACACGGATGGGCGATTGTCTTACAAGCGTAACACACGAAAAAGACAGGCACATGGTGCGGATGCTTGGTTATCTGCCCGGCAAGCCGCTTGTCGATACAAAACCCCACAGTTCGGAACTGCTTTACAGCTTGGGTGTCTTTCTTGGTCGGATGAGCGCGTCCCTTGCCGATTTCTCCTATCCTGCCACCCAGCAAGACCTCAAGTGGAATATGGACAACGGACCTTCCGTCCTGCGCGAAGGATTGCCACGTATCGCCGACCTGGACCGCCGGGCGCTTGCGGCGTATTTTCTGACGCTGTTCGAGCAGATCGCGGCAGACGCGCTTCCTACGCTGCGCCGGAGCATCGTCCACAACGACCCCAATGACTATAACGTCCTTGTAAGCGCCGCCGATCCCGGAAACCCCGGGTCTTGGGAAAAACGGGTATCGGGGTTGATCGACTTTGGCGACATGGTGCATTCCTACACGCTTTCCGATCTTGCCATCGGGCTTGCGTACGCCATGCTCGGCAAGGCCGATCCGCTTGCCGCGGCTTCTCACGTAGTCCGTGGCTACCACTCGGTCTTTCCGCTCACGGAAAAAGAGATCGAACTCTTGCTTCCTTTTGCCGCGCTTAGGTTGTGTATGAGCGTTGTCATTTCGGCGCAACAACAGGCCGCCGAACCCGAAAACCGCTATCTTTCGGTTACCGAAGCACCCGCGTGGGCGTTGCTCGCCCGGCTCCAAAACACGCCGTTCTTGCTGGCGCATTATCTCTTCAGACATGTCTGCGGGCTTCCTCCGTGTCCCAAAACCCCGGCTCTCGAAAGCTGGTTGAGACGTCATACGGACGACTTTTTTCCCGTCATGGGTCGGGAGATAGACCTTTCTCGCGGGGTGGTGTTTGATTTGAGTCCCGGCAGTGGTGATCTTGCCATGATGCACGACCGCTCCGACGTGCATGAGTTTACCGAGCTTCTGTTTGGCAAGATGAAAACTGCCGGCGCACCGGTCGGTATCGGTCGTTACAACGAGGCACGGCAGATTTACGCGGGCGATCTTTTTTCGCTCGACTCCGACGAAATGCCGGAGCGACGCACCATTCATCTGGGGATAGACCTGTTTCTGCCGGCCGGCGCGCCGGTATACGCGCCGCTTGACGGTATCGTCCACAGCTTTCGCAACAATACGGCCGCTTTCGACTATGGGCCGTGTATTTTGCTCGAACATCGGGCCGGGGAAGACGGTCCCGTATTTTATACGCTGTACGGTCATTTAAGTGTTGAGTCGCTGGATGGGTTGTACGTGGGCAGGGCAGTGCGGACCGGCGAGCGGATTGCCACGCTTGGCGACCACACGGTAAACGGCAGATGGCCGCCACATCTGCATTTTCAGATCGTGACCGATCTGTTGGGCAGAATCGGTGAATTTCCCGGCGTGGCGGCTCCAACCCTGCGGGCGGTATGGCTGAGCATCGACCCCGATCCTAATCTGATACTCGGCATCCCGGATTGGCTTTTTCCACCCCCCGAACGCAGTTCCGACGACATACTCCGTACGCGTCGCGCTCACATCGGCAGATCGCTCAGCATCTCGTACCGCAATCCCCTCAAGATCATTCGGGGGTACGGACAGTATCTGTACGACGAAGCGGGA
>VGJU01000168.1 GCA_016867335.1 Candidatus Zixiibacteriota bacterium
GGTGTGGGTAAATCCACCGTGAGTGTAAACACGGCGCTTGCGCTTGCGCAGACCGGTCTGCGTACGGGATTGCTCGACGCCGATATCTACGGCCCCAACATCCCGCAGATGATGGGTGTCCGACAGCCTCTAAAGCGCAGTATTTCCGGGAAAATTGAACCTCCGGAACGTTTTGGGGTAAAAATGGTCTCTGTCGGGTTTATCGCGGGCGACACGGATGCGGTGATCTACCGGGGACCGTTGGTAGGCAAAATGATCAAACGATTTCTGGCGGATGTGGAGTGGGGCGATCTCGACTATCTGCTGGTGGATCTGCCCCCGGGCACGGGAGACGCCGCACTGACACTGGCCCAGTCGGTGGCGCTGACCGGTGCAGTAATGGTGACCACCCCCCAGCAGGTGGCACTGTCCGACGTCCGCAAGGCCATTACCATGTTCCGCCGGCTAAACGTGCCGTTGCTCGGTATCGTGGAAAACATGAGCTACTACACGGAGGAAGGGACGGAAAAACGTATCCGCATTTTTGGCGATGGCGGTGGAAAAACGTTGAGTACGGAAGAAAATATACCTTTTCTTGGTGAGATTCCACTCGATCCGCGGGTGTGCGCCGGTGGAGATGCGGGCGAACCGGCCGTAGTAGCGTATCCCGGCTCCGCGCTTGCGGAGGGCTTTCGGCAGATCGCCGCCGCTGTCGCTGAGCAGGCGGACAGGGTGGAACGGACAACACCGCCGCTGGTTCATATAGAGCCGGAGCAACCGAAATGATCGACACCGGTGACCGAAAAACAATCCGGAACCCCCAAAAACACGACACAGACGCCAAAACATCCGGATACGAGTCTGACATCTCTATGATCGTTCGGATTTCTCGGACGCTACAGGACGCCATCACCGGACATGCCATGGCCGAATACCCCTACGAATGTTGTGGATACATCACCGGAACCGACAACTCGGCTACATGGACGGCGCACCGGAGCCGCAACATCCAGAACGAACTTCATGCCGACGATCCCGTGCGGTATCCACGCGACGCACGCACCGCTTACGTCTTCGATCCGGAGTCCATGGAACGACTTCTCGGCGGTGTATTCGACGATCCCAACACCCGTGTTGTAGGCCTTTATCATTCGCATCCGGATCATCCGGCGTATTTTTCGGAGAAAGACAGCGAAGAGGCGCTTACAGGCTGGTTCGATCCCGAGCCTTTTTATTTTGTGGTATCGGTCGAGGCGAAAGACGTGCGGGATATCCGCGCGTTTCGGTGGCTCAAGGAAAAAGATCGTTTCGAGATGCTGAAAGTCGAAATCGTCGGGTGATCTCCATGCAAGACGTGTTTGACGAAATTATAAATGTGCTGGCGCGAGGAGAAATCGCGGCGCTGTCTACCATCGTGTCGAGCAAAGGCTCGCTACCGATGAGCAAGAAGGCCAAGATGCTCGTCCGCCACGACGGGACGTTTGCCGGGACGGTTGGCGGAGGTTGTCTCGAAGCCGACGTGTGGGCGGAGGCTCGTCGCGTGATGACAACCGGCACGCCGTCGCTCCAGCGGTTTATCCTGACCGAAAAACACGCGGGAGAGGAAGGGTTGAATTGTGGCGGCAATGTCGAAATTTTTACCGAACCGATCGGGGTGGAGCCGCTAAACGAGGTGTTTGAGGCGGTTTGCCAGCTCCGTAAAAACCGTGGGACCGCGTTGCTTGCTACGCTGGTAGCGGGCGAGAGGACACCGGGCGGTCGTAAGATGATGGTCACCGACACGGGAGAGACGGTCGGAACCCTAGGATCGTCATGGCTGGACGAGCGCGTCCGCGAAGAGCGGGATCGGGTGATCTCGGAAGATGTGCTGACCGTTTTTTCCGTGGATCGCGGAGAAGTGGCGTGGCGTATTTTCATGGAGGCCATCCTGCCGCCTCCACAGTTGTTTCTCTTTGGCGGCGGTCATGTATCGCGGGCTATCGCCCGTATCGCCAAAACAGTCGGGTTCCGTATCGTCGTCATAGACGACCGACCTTCGTTTGCCAATCGGGAACGTTTTCCGGAGGCCGACGAGGTAGTGGTAGAGGAATTTGACGACGTGGTGGGCAAACTGTCGATCGACCCCTCTTCCTATCTGGTTGCCGTCACACGCGGTCATCAGTGGGATCAAACGGTGATCGAGCAGGCGGTGTGGACACCGGCTCGATATATCGGCATGATCGGAAGCCGCCGCAAAATCACGCTGATGTGGAAAAAGCTGGAAGAAAAAGGAGTTCCCCGTCATCTTTTGGACGGCATTTATGCACCTGTGGGGCTTGACATCCACGCGGATACGCCCGAAGAAATCGCCGTCAGCATTGTTGCCCAACTGATCCAAGTTCGGCGGGCAAAGGGAAAACCGGCGCATACCGTGCCGTCCCTTGCGCTTTCGCCTGAGATAAAGGATTCGATATGAGCGTCGTTATGGCCCCTCCACCCACCTCGCAACAAACGCCGCTTCCGGAGCGCTACGCGCTGCTCTCCGACGAGGCGTGCGACGAACTTATCGCCGAGGCCAAAGCAAAACTGGGTCGCCGCGTTGTCATCCTTGGTCATCACTATCAGCGTGACGAGGTCATCAAGTTCGCAGACTATACCGGTGACTCGTTCAAATTGGCGCAGTTGGCCTCCCAACGTCCGGAAGCCGACTATATCGTCTTCTGCGGCGTACATTTCATGGCCGAAAGCGCGGACATTCTGAGCGCGGGGCACCAGCGCGTGTCGCTACCCGATCTTGCCGCCGGCTGTTCGATGGCGGATATGGCAAACATAGATCAGGTGGAGGAGTGCTGGGAGGCGTTGCAAGAGGGGATAGAAGAGACGATAGTGCCCGTGACGTACATGAACTCCGCCGCCAACCTGAAGGCGTTCTGCGGTCGTCATGGCGGTATCGTCTGCACGTCGTCGAATGCAGAGGGGGTGTTGCGCTGGGCATTCGAACGCGGTTCGGGTGTGCTCTTTTTTCCCGACGAACACTTAGGACGTAACACGGGGCTGAAAATGGGCATCCCCATAGCGCGTATGCCCGTCTGGAACCCGTTCCGGGACATGGGCGGACTTACCGACCACCAGATCGAAGAAAGCCGTATCCTGCTCTGGAAGGGCCACTGCTCCGTACACCAGCGATTTACACCACAACAGGTACATGAGGCCAGAACGGTCTATCCCGATATTCGGGTGTTGGTACATCCGGAATGCCGTCATGAGGTAGTGGAAATGGCCGATCTCGTCGGTTCTACGGAGTATATCATCAAGGCGGTGGAGGATAGCCCCGCCGGAACCCAGTGGGCCATAGGAACGGAAATCCACTTGGTTCACCGGCTGGGAGACCGACATCCGGATAAACTCGTGATGTCACTCGAACCGACGGTATGCGTCTGCACCACCATGTACCGCATCGATCCGCCACATCTTTTGTGGACGCTTGAAAACCTGCTCGAAGACACGGTAGTCAACCTGATCTCGGTTCCGGAAGATATCAAGGCGGACGCCCGTCTGGCGCTCGACCGGATGCTGGCGATCCACAAGTAGATATGGATGATGTGAAGTCCCGGGATAGGTCTTTCTGTTCCGGAACACCCCCGTGTCCTTCTGCAAAACCCGGCCCTCCGGATCCCAAAGGTGCATACAGACGCCGGTATATCCCCGGAACCGGCATCCGGAAATAGCCCTATCTCTCCGCCAGTTCCTGTCTTCGTTCGCGGATTTTGGCGACGGCCCGCACGATATCGTCCATATCGCTTTTTTCACCCAACAGGACGCTCTGCGTAAACCACACCGCCTCGTCGTTGCACGCGCGCTCCGTCTCCGGCAGATAAAGCGCGCCAAAGTCGTAATCCCGGTGCAATTCAGAGGCAAACGAACCAAAATTCTTTAACATAAATACCGGTTGTTTGTACAGCGGGATCGAGTATCCGGGGCTGGCCGGGATGCCTTCGGCACGGAGCGCTTCGACAAAGCGGGTTTTGGACGCGCCGCCAAAGGCTTCGCTCCGGTAGCGGAACACATAGAGATGACGGGCATGCCGGCTTACATAGGCTGGGGTGATACAAGGTCGAATACCGTCTATTTTGCGTAGGTGCTCTGTAAGATACTCCCCGTTTTCATGCCGACGGTTGGTCTGTTCCTCAAACCGCTCCATCTGGGTCATGAGCAACGCACCCTGAAGCTCCGTCATACGGTGATTGCCGGCAAGACGGTAGTGGCCGTACCACACGCCATCGTCGGATCGCCCGCAGTTGGCAAGCGAATCGGCCAGCTTGCCGAGTTTGTCGTCGTTGGTAAGGATGATCCCGCCTTCGCCTGCGTTGAGATTTTTGGACGACTGAAAGCTAAACCCTCCGATATCGCCGATCGGTCCTACGCCCCGCCTGTTCCACTGCGCGCCGTGCGCCTGCGCGCAATCCTCTACCAGCGCCAGGCCGTGTTTCCGGGCGATGGCAAGCAGTTTTTCCATATCCGCCGGAAGCCCCGCAAAATGCACCGGCATCAGGGCTTTTGTCCTCGGAGTTATCGCCTGTTCCACAAGGGCGGGGTCCAGATTGTACGTTTCCGGATCGATATCGACATACACCGGGATACCGTTACACATAAGCACGGCGTTGGCGGTAGCGATAAAGGTATACGCCGGTACGATCACCTCATCACCCGGTCCTACGCCAACCGCCTGAAGCGCCAAAACGAGCGCGGTCGTGCCGTTGGTGACGCACACCCCGTGACTCGCGTGCTGCATGTCGGCAAACCGGTTGGCAAACGCGGAAACACGTTCGCCGGACATACAACCCCATTTCCCGCTCAGGACGGCCTCTCCCACGGCTTTGGCATCCGTCTCGGTATAGATCGGCCACGAAGGAAACGGTGTCGTCCGCACGGCAGGACCGCCGTGCAGGGCAAGATGTGGCATGGTAACTCCTGTGGAAGGATAACGGATAAAGTATAAACGTATCGCTCGCTCAAAGATGGGGTGACTTTTTAAAATTGCGTGAGTGCGTTCTGCGCATGCGCGAAAAAACCGCCCTTACAACAAAACCGGTGGCTGGGTATCACCCCCTGATCGTGGCGCAGTTGGAAAAGATGGGCTTTCTGTTATCAATCCGATCATCGTCCTAAGTTATGAGGCATAAAGTATGAAAAAAAGGCGAATTTGCCAAGAGCGCTTATCCCTTCATGCGGATCAGGGTTGTACCCTGAATAAAATAGCGCTGAGCAAAAAAGAACTGGACGATTACCGGTAACGTCATGAGCCGTCTGCGGTCATGGTCAGCGCGGGGTTGTTGCCTACCTGCACGGAAAAGGCGTATAGCCCGAATGCAAGGGGATACAGTCGTTGGTCGGCGATATAGATCAGTTATCCGCAAAAACCCGCATCCGTCGATACGGGCGGCGTCTTCGAGATCGCGTGGGATGGTCTCATAAACTGGCGCAGGGCCAAGATGAAAAAAGTGCTTCCAAAGGCGTGACCGAGCCACAACGGGGTCAGGGTATCATAAGCGCCGATCGGCGCATCGGCGTTATAGGTTGAAGCAGTTGGTGTCGTTCGGGTGTCAGTCGGGCGAGGAGTTCTGGGGAAGGTTCGTACCCAAAACGATGGGCAAAGATGGCGGGCACGTACCGCAGGATGATCATACGACGCTGACCAGCGTTGATTCGCGCGGTAGAGCCGTGTGCGAGACCGTCGTTAAAAAGGAGCACCTCGCCGGCCCGCATGTAGATGAGGGTCGCCTCTTCGACGCTATCGCCCGCCTCCGGCGACAACCCGCCGCTGGGCGTCTGACGTGGGTGAGGAAAATCGGATTTGTGGCTGCCGGGGATAAGCGTGGTTGCGCCATCCCCCTCGTTTACGTCATTTAGCGCAAGGATAAGCGAAAGCATGGTACATACCCACTGTCCTCGGCTGCGCCCCGTGCGCTGGTGAAAATCCACATTGTGCCCGCCGGAGTGAATGCCGATATACCCGCCCGGCCCTCTCAGGTTAAGAAACGCCTCGTAGACGTATGGCTGCTGGCGGGGGCCGATATAATGCCGGACTCGGTCGATCCATGCGGGGTGGTCGATAAACGATTCGAACAAGTCGCCCCCCTCGAAGATGTTTTGTATGTTGAATCCATCCGGTCCGCCGTAGTTGTGCCCGACCATGTGACCGTGCCATTGTCCGATTTCAAGCGGAGGCAAGGCATCGATCCATGCGTTTATCGCGCGAACGGTATCGGGTGCTACGGCATTTTTGAGGAGGGTGTACCCTCTGAGATCGAACAGATATTCTTCGAGCGGGTCGATGGCGGTCATAGGAGTATCCTGTAAAGAGGTGGCACGCTTACAGCCGACTTGCTCGCTTTTCTGGCGCACGGCTGTAGCACCGGTCATCGGACGGTGCGCCGCAAATGCGAGATAGTAGCCCTGTGTTCGGGGTGGTTATTGGGCGTCCGGCGCGCCGCGATCCTGTGGTTCCCATCCGACGAGCGTCTTGGCGTTGGAGATGTCCCACTTTTTGTCCGCCCCCTTCGACACGCCGTAAAAAATGCCAAACCCGGGATGCTGGGCTTCTATGCAACAGGCGGTAAGTTCCGCCATGTCACGGGCGCTGAGCCAGCGATTCATGCCAGGTTCGAAAGGTGTGTTGACCGCGTCGGTGTTGGGGAAGTTACAGATGCGGATACAGAACACGGACAGACCGTATACGTCGTGGTAGTGTCGTCCGAGGGCTTCGCCGAAAACCTTGCTGACGCCGTAGAAATCGCGGGGCCGGGGCGGCATATCCGGCGTAGCGCGGATACCCTCACGTTCGTATAGGCCCGTCACCGCATTGCTGCTGGCAAAGATCACCTTGGGAATCCCGTTGATCCGTGCGGACTCAAAAATGTTGTACGTCCCTCCGATATTCGTTTCTATGATCATCCGGTCGTACCGACTTTTCGGATACCCGCGCCCGGCCGTGGCGATGCCCAGATGGACGATAACGTCCACCCCGGCCCCTGCGTCGATCATGGCCGGAAAATCGGCTACGTCGGACACAACGATCTCGTCCGCCGGGTCGAGATCGTTGGGAATGGTGCGGTGAAAAAGAAGCCGGAAGTCGTAGCGTCCACGCAGGTATCGCCGGAGCGCGGAACCCACCAGACCGGCGGCTCCGGTGATCAACAGTTTTTTACGGGCGGACATGGAATCTCTATTTCCTTACAGCTTTTCTATGGATAGGTTGCGTATAAAGACAGGATAGTTGTCCGAAAATGGGTATGTCAACGTGAATTTTTCATGGGAAAGGCGTTGTTCCCAATGCTGAACGCGTACCGGAATACACTCATCCGCATGAAAGGTTCGTTTACGGAAGAAAAACGTCAAGCGGAGCGGAGATCCGATCTTCCTGTGCACCTGATCTACCGACCTCTGTCGTTCTGG
This sequence comes from Candidatus Zixiibacteriota bacterium, assembly GCA_016867335.1. Taxonomy (GTDB): domain Bacteria; phylum JAAXHH01; class JAAXHH01; order JAAXHH01; family JAAXHH01; genus VGJU01. Next base: position 7,414 of record VGJU01000168.1, read on the forward strand.
ATAACCCCGCTGTTTCTCAAACTGGGGTTTTCTGCCCATGCGGTTACCGTGTTCAGCATGCTGGTCGCGCTGTCCCTGCCGGTGACAGCCCGGTGGGGCGGCGATTATGCCTATATGTGGGTCGCCGCGCTCTGTGTATTCTTTCAGATACTGGATTGTGTCGATGGTAACATCGCCCGTTTATTAAAAACATCCGGACGTGTCGGAAACCTGCTCGACAGCATAAGTTCTCTTCTCTTCTGGACAAGTTACTTTATCAGCGTCGGCATACTGAGTCATGGGACTTCCGACAATTTCATGGGCCGACACGGATTTGAAATCGGTCTGGGGCTGGCGGTCCTGCATCTGATGCATAAGATGCTTCAGGATATGCTCAACCGCTATCTCGGAGAGAGGGTAACCTGGAAGCCCCCTACCGCTGCGTCGATCAAGTCGAAATTTCCGGGATTCGAATGGGGGAAAGAGGGCACCCTCGTAGAACAGACGTATGCGTTTGGGATAATTATCCCGGTCGGGATATGGGGCCGTATGGATGTGTTTCTCTTGATACTGACGATCTATCAAACGATACTTCTGGTATGTTGGCTATTTCGTTTTGTTCGGGCCATTTCCGCCCATATCGCATCATCCGAATAAAAACCGAGGGTTCACGATTTTGCCGGATGGTCGTGAACCCTCTTTCGGGTATCCGTTAGGGGAGACTGCGGATGGCGTAGCTCCGTTATTTCAACAACAACATTTTCCGGGCAGTGGCAAACTCTACCCGGTCGCCGTCGCGCACCGTGATCCGATAGAAATAGACACCGCTGGCTACGCGCTGTTTGGACTCGTTCAGACCGTTCCAGACGATTGTATGAAAACCGGCGGTCTGATGCGCTTCCACAAGCGTTACTACTTCCTGACCCAGTATGTTGTATACCGATAGCTTTACCGCGCCGGTCTTTGGCAATTCGTAACGAATCGCCGTACTGGGATTGAACGGGTTGGGAAAGTTTTGGTCAAGCGCAAAGGCGGCAGGGGGGCCGACCTTTACGGAAACCGGATGAGACAAACAGGATCCGCCCTCCGTGTGTCAAAAGCGGAGCAAAAGTTCGCACGGTCAGGACAGCGCCCCACAAATTGATCTCGATATGCGCTTTCAGGTCGTCGATACGGTCTATGTCTTCGACAAGCCCCGGATAGATCACGCCGGCATTTACGATGAGAAAATCGACCCGGCCAAACCGCGTCCGCGTCTCCTGCGCGGCATGGATCATCTGGTCGTGACAGGTGACGTCGCACGGCAGGACA
>VGJU01000169.1 GCA_016867335.1 Candidatus Zixiibacteriota bacterium
AAAAACAAAGGTCTGGGTTTTTTCGGTTTCCTCTGAACCAAGAACGACCTCCGGAAGTGTCAGCGTCCTGTCGGGCGGACCGAGGATCCACCGGACAGGCGTATCGATCCGGAGCGTATCCGCCGGTGCGACTCCTTGGGGTGTGCCGCCGTCGGCCCAGTCCACAATCCTGTCCAACTCGCGGGGTGTCAGACGGTGGTCGTGTCTAAAAACCCCGTAGGATTCGTCGTCGTGATAGGGATGAAGACTTGGGGCAAGGAGATGTTCTTTGATCGACTCCGCCCAGGGGTAGGTGGTCTCGTACGACAATAGCGACATGGGGGCGATACCGTCCGGACGGTGACACCCGCCACAGTAAAATCGGAAAAGCGGTTGAATATGTTCGTAGTAGGTGTATTTCGAAGTGACGGGCTTGTGGGCTTCGACAACACCGGCATCCGTACATGGCATCGCAACGGCAAGCCAGACTACAAGACGCATCAAGCGGTCCGGTGTCATTTCGTGTCTTTGGCCCCGTTTGTCATGCCGATATTTCGACCGCATACACCTGTGGATAACCCGTCCGGTCGGATGTATAGACGACCCAGCGCTCCGTCGGGCTGTAGGACGGGTGCGGGTGTGTCCACTGCGGACCGTATACCGTATCGACCTTCATTTCCATCCAACTGAGCGACTTGGCTTTTTCATCCGCCGCGGCTTTCCAGTCTTCCGCAACGGCATAGCGGTCTTTGCGCCACTGGCTACCACCACACGAACTCTCCGGGTAACAAAGCGTACGGCGCGCGCCCGTCGCCACGTCGACAAGGTGCAATCCGGTATCGGGGTGGACCGTATCGCAGAGTATCGTATCTCCGGCTCTGTTGCTGGCAATATGCCATGCGTTAAACGAGGCGATGGGTGTCATGACGGCGTCGGACAGGCGGATCCGTTTGAGCGCGTAAGGCCAGACCACAAAAACCAGTTCTTCGCCTTTGTCTCCGAGAAAGTTCTCATGTACGATAAATTCGTTGTTTTCATGGTGGTAAACGTTGGTGTTGCCGGAACCGTCCCGTCGTATCGTCCACATTCTGGGTGCGGGGTCCTGAGCGTATTCGATCAAGTCGGGGTCGGTGGAATGAAACTGGGGGTGGATGATGGTACGGGGACATTCAAAAACGGTCTCTCCACCGGTTCCGTCCATCCGCGTGATCGTGATGTGTGAGTGACCGTCGCGTTTCATCGCGGCGACCAGGAGGGTGCTGTTGGCATTGACGGAAAGCTCCCCGAGTTGGCCGCCCGGATATTCGGCCAGCGTGCGGGTTTCGAAGGTGTCTAGACTTACGGCCCGGACACGACTTCCGGCGGTATAAAACAGTTCGTCACCCTTTGGGGAGATAAGCCCCGAATAGCCGTGCAGGTCCGGCTCGTCGGTAAGCTGTACCATCGGGCCGTCCGGAAAACCGATACGGTAATAGGCCGCCTGTCCGGATCGGTACGAGGCAACGACGACAGACTGTTCGTCGGGGGTAAACGACGAGGTAAGAAAATACAAGTTGTGATGTATCGACGGATGGTCGGTCAACTGTACGATACGGGCGTTGGTGCGTGGGTCGCGCATCGAGCGGGCTTCCGACGGGAAAACCGCGCCGACGGAATAGGCGGGCATGATCAGCGTTTCCCTTCGGTGTTGCGGACACCGGTTAGGGCGGAACCGACCCAGGCAAGATTTTTGCGGGGCATGATTCCGTAGTTGTAAAAACAGTAGCCTGCCACGCCCTCTGCGGCAGCGGCGGAAACGGTGCGGCGCAGGGTGTCGGCATCCGGCGAGGCGGGTGGATACGCCTGCATCCCGGCGATTACTTTTTCCGCAGGAACCCCGTCCTTTTTGAGTCCCGATATCTGTTTGACGACCTGCTCCGGCGAGTCGGTATACGCTAAAATCACTACGCGGTCGGCGATTTGCGCCAATTCGCCATAGCGCATCCCGGCAATGGCATAGTCGCCCATCAGATAAAAATAGACGGGTGCGTCGATGTTTTCTCGAATAAGCCGGACAAAATCGCTGACGATGTCGGCGCGCAGGGCGAGCAGGGCGTTGATATTCGTGTGCGCGGCTATGTATTCGTCCAGCGGCTGTGGCGAGGGTGTGGCGTCCTCGCAAAACCGGTCCAACTGCTGATGAACCTCTCCACGCAACGCATCCATGTCCAGCCCTCTGGCGGCTGCATGTTTTTCACAATGGGCGCAAAAACAAAGCGAAAACAGCAGGGACTCGACCGGACCGGGAACCAGTCCAAATTTGCCGTGATAGTGGTGCTGGGCATATCCCTGAAAGTTGAGTGTTTCCAATTCCATGACCCGCACCGGATAGCGTTGAGTGAGGTTGCGGGCCAGCGCGACCATGTAGGTCTGTACCGCCGGACTGGATGGACAGAGCGCATGGGGCATCACATCGCCAAAGGCGTTGGTCTGGGCATGATCGGGGTGGCGGGTCGCCAGCAGGGAGTTGTGCAGACAGACCGTCCACGAGGATAGCGTAAGCCCGTGCATCTCGCAGGCGTCTCCGATGGCGCGAAGCGGGTCCGACTCGGTCGCGGAGGGGCTGACGTGCGGCTTGATGGGCGTGTCGGCATAAAACGACAGGTCTGGCTGGAAATACACGGCGGCTTGGGGCTCCCAGAGAAATTTCCGACCTTTGCGATACCCGCACAACATCTCATAGGTGTGATAGCTGGTCGCCACGCTTACGGTGTCAAGACCGATTTCGTTTTTGAGCCGTCCGATCGTATCGGATACCGACCCGTAGGTCAAATCCCATGTGTAAGACCACATCGAAGCAGTTGTCATGCCGGACTCCATGGAAGTTTAAAGTTTGAAGGGTGAAATTTGAAGGGTGCTGATGGTAACGGGTTGCTGTGCTGGTGTAACCTGAAGGATCCCCTCTCTCAAAGGGCATTCCCGCGAAAGCGGGAGCGGCAGGGCTTTGACAGGGTTTCGTCATGTACTAACGATGGTCATAAGCGCAATGTTGTGTATAGGGTTGATGGCAAAATTTGTTTTAATGTCTGTCGTCCGTGCAGCGGGTATCCATAGTATGTATAGGAGCGCAGAGGTTGTCAAGACGTGCCAACTCGTTCTTGACAAGGCACGGTCTATCGTTTATTATGAAACAGGTTTGCGATAACGAATGTCGCCGGAGGATGGGGCGGCATCCGTATCTTGTTCCGGCAAGAGCGGCGTAATGCGCAAAGACAAAGGGTCCGACATGTCTCCCCCGCAATCCTCTCCGTCTCAGGACGGCGAAATGGTCGATCTTTACATCCCCAGCCTCCCGGAACGGGCGACCGACGTGGACCGTCTTATCGACCAGATGACCTTACAGGTCGGGTACGCCGAGGACATACGCGGCGATATCATGATCGCGGTCAACGAGGTGGTCAAAAACGCCATCCTCCACGGCAACAAGTGCGACGCTTCCAAAAGCGTCCATATTCTATGTCGGTGCAACCCCGAAGAATTTTGCATCTCCATTTCGGATAAAGGCAAGGGATTCGACCTGAACGCGGTTCCCGATCCCCTCGACCCGGACAATCTGCTCAAGGAGTCGGGCCGGGGGCTTTTTATTTTAAGGGCGCTTATGGACCGGGTGGATTTCGATATGAGGTCCGACGGGACTACGGTAACGATTGTCAAATATGGCCGCCAGACTTGACACTGTCCGCCCCAAATACGGAGTGTAGAAGACAACCGAGGCGAAGGGACCGCCCTTTCGCCTTTTTCGTTGGAGCGTAGCCATGATCACGGTGGATTTGCGTAGCGATACGATGACCCGACCCACACCGGGGATGCGGCAGGCAATGTTTAACGCCGAGGTGGGTGACGATTGTTTTGGAGAAGATCCGACGGTCAACCGGCTCGAAGAGGCTATGGCGGCGCTTACGGGCAAAGAGGCGGGGCTTCTCGTAACAAGCGGCACGCAGGGCAATCAGCTTGCGGTGCGGGCCCAGACGCATCACGGCGACGATGTGGTGGCGGAACACGATTGCCATCTTTTCAATGCGGAAGCGGGCGCGCTATCAGCGCTGTCGGGTGTCCAAACCCGCCTGCTCAAAGGCGACCGCGGCGTGATTACCCCGGAACAGATCGAGGAGGTCGTACGCCCCAAGGATGTCCACTATGGCAGAACCGCGCTTATCGCCGTAGAAAACACACACAACAAATCGTCGGGATCGCCTTGGTCGCTGGAAGCGCTTGCCGCCGTCTACGCATTTGCCCGTCCCCGCAACATCCGCGTACACATGGACGGCGCGCGGCTGTTTAACGCCGTCGTCGCTACGGGTATCTCGGCACAGACCTACGGTCGTTATGTGGACACCTTTTCGATTTGTCTGTCCAAAGGACTTGGCGCGCCGGTCGGCAGTGTGGTCGTCGGTGACCGCGAGACGATAGACCGTGCCCGGTATTTCCGCAAGATGTTCGGAGGCGGCATGAGACAAGCGGGTGTGCTGGCCGCGGCTGGGTTGTACGCGCTTGAACACAACATCTCCCGTATGGCCGACGACCACCGGCGCGCGCGCCGTTTTGCCGAGGCGCTTGCCGACATGCCCGGCGTCGGTATCGACCTGAACGAAATCCGGACCAACATGCTGTTTTTTACCCCGCCCGCCGGCCAACCCCCCGAACAGGTCGTCCGTAAATGCGAAACACGCGGCGTCCGGATGCTGGCCATGCGCCCCGGTGTCATCCGCGCCGTTACACACCTTGACATCGACGACACCCAGATCGAGTACGCCATCGACGTATGCCGAGAAACGATGCCCCACCCGTCCTGAAGAAGCCTTGCATGTCTCTTCTGCCGGACGAACACCGCCGCCGCATCCTGTTGGAAGAACCCGAACGCGTCGAAAAGATATTTCGCGCCCTCGAAACCATACCCCCCAAACAATACGTCTGTTATCGAACCTGTGGCCCTATCTGCATAGATGGACGGCTGGACGAGCCTTCGTGGAAAAAAGCGCCGTGGACCGATCCGTTCGGTCATCTCGAAGACCCCAAGTGCGTCCCGCCGTTAGCTACTCGTGCCAAGATGCTCTGGGACGACGAATACCTCTATGTGGCCGCCGATCTCGAAGACCCGGACGTGTGGGGCACGCTGACCCAGCGTGATTCGCCCATCTGCGGGTCGGATACCGACTTCGAGGTGTTTATCGACCCGGACGGCGACGCGATGAACTATATGGAACTGGAAATCAATGCGCTCAACTGTGTGTGGGATCTGCTGCTCGATCAGCCGCACCATCGGCGCGGAAACCCCAAGGACGACTGGAATTTCGAGGGACTCAAAACGGCGGTGCAGGTGGACGGCACGCTCAACGCGCCCTGGATCGTGGACAAAGGCTGGACCATCGAGATGGCGTTCGATTGGAAAAGCATGAAACCCCAATGTATCGGTGTTGCCTGCCCCCCGCGTCGCGGTGACCGGTGGCGTGTCAACATGTCGCGTGTCCACCGTGTCCGGGGCGGACAGCATACGATGGACTGGACATGGACTTGCCAAGGGATAGGCAGTATGCACGTCCCCGAAATGTACGGCTATGTTCGGTTTTCCGACCGTGTCGTGGGAACGGGCGAAGATACCTTCGAGGACGCGGAGGGCTGACGGTCAGGACAGCGCATCTATCTTCTTCTGCCGTGCATAAAGAAACAGCGGCAATCCAACCGACAAACCGCCGACTATGTTGGCCGCCCCATAAACCCAAAATCGCCGGATCCCGTATTTGCGTGATTCGTAGTAGGCAAATCCCCAGAAAATGACGGACGACACCAGTACGTCCGCCGTAAACGCGCCCGCCGCCGCATTGGCAAAACTCTCCCGGATCAACAGCGGGATGTCCGGTCCGTGTTGCGATACGAAAGCAACGACAAAGACGCCGGGAATGGCGATCCCTGCCACCGTAACAATCAGGTAAAAGGTACGCATGATATCCTCTTTCCTGTTTTTACGCTTCTTCCCGCCCTGTAAACGACACCCAGTGGAAATCGATCAGTTTTAGATACTCCATAAGCACGGTCCGCGCCTGCCATCTTTCGCGCCACCAAGCGTCCGGATCGAAATCGTCGTATCGGGACGCCCGGACCCTGATCTTCACCCCCTTGCCAAACACCCGCCGGAAAATTTTCCCTACCCGTCGCGTATGGCTTTTGGAGGTCACGGCGATCAGCGATCCGATGTTTCGGGCTGACAAGATCCGCTTGAGGCGTATGGCCTCGGAGCGTGTGCTTTCCCCCCGGATATCCGCCATTTCTATCGCTTCCTGTGGGACACCCGCCTGAAGCGCGATGGACGCCATGGTTTCATGGCTTTCCGGTATCCGGATACTCAGGGTCTCCATACGCCGAAACGCGGTGTCCGACTGCCTGTCCTCCGAGCTGAATACGATAAGAGAAGCGTAGCCTTCGCGGCACAGGTCCGCCGCTTCGAGCGCCCGGTCCGGCGCATAGGCCGCCAGTACAACGATGACATCCGACCGTTCCACCGAGTCTTTTGCCACAAGATGACGGCCCACCACACCCCCGGCGACAGGGGTCAGCATCCATAGCCCTACGACGGACAATACCGCCGCAACGGCTATACGCCAACCGAGAATACGACGTATTCGATCCATGCATCGCCCAGATTGACGATCCGATGAGATACACCGGGCGGGACATACGCGGCAGAGCCTTCGACGAGCGAAAACCGACTTCCGTCGGCTTCGATACACCCGCGCCCCGACAAGATGTAATACACCTGCTCGACGCCGTCACGTCGGTATTCGTCGGTGGCCTGCCACCCTTGAAGCCCGTATCGGGTGACGCTGTCCATGCGCTGGAGCGTTCCACCCGCCTCCTCGCGCGTCAACAGCGGCCAGGCGATCGCCGGGTCGTCGGTCATGACGGGTGTGGCGTCCCGCCAGTTACGGATACAGACCTTGCCTTCGCGGACTTCGTCAAGCGGGCAACTGACGATGAGGTGTTCCATCCACATATCCCCGTCGTTAAACGCCTGATGCGGTACGTTGACCGGTACGTAGACCGCATCGCCCTCCTGCACGTCGCGTTTGTCGTCGCCCAGTAGCATCTGGCCCTTGCCACGTAGGATGTAATACATCTGCTCGATATTGCCATGCTGGTGATAATCCGAATGTCGTCGCCCTTGAAGCCCGTGTTTGACAAAACTGCTCATTCCGCGAAGCTGAGCCATTTCCGGAGGCTCCGGATTTTCTTGCCCGGCGGATCGAAAAAGCGACCAGATTAGCGCGCTGATATGACCGACGTACGGGCGCTGTTCTCTCCAGTTTCTTACGATGACGGACATGGAGAACTCCTTAACAGAAGGTTGAAGGGTGAAATGCGAAGGAGGAAAGATAAAAAATTTTACCCCGCTGTTGCGTGGGTGCGTACTTCGATGGTTTGGTCTTGGCGAAAGGCGTCCAGCAGATGGACACCAAACCGTTTATCTCCGTGACGGCATACGATGGGCTGAGTTTGGGGTGCTTCGGGCATCAGCACAAGACAGACATCGTCCGCCCGTGCCGGAAACGGGTCGAAACACGGAGAGGCAAGCGACACCCGGCGATCGTAATCCACCCACCCTTCGCGTTCCCACCCTACGCCGATCTTGCAAGAAACCGATGTACGGACCACGACTTCTTCGATCCGCTCCGCAATATGCACCGAGGCGATAAGCGTGGAAGCGCCGGACAGCCGCACACGTTCGGTCAGATCACCGGGGGGAGGCATGGCGTCGTCAAGCACAGGAACGGCACCCGCTTTCATACATCCGAGGACACATTCCCACCACTCGGGACACAGGGGAAGCAAGATCAGGACGCGATCACCGGGGCGGACGCCTTGGTCGATCAACATCTGGGCTGTCTTGTCTGAGCGTATTTTGAGATCACGAAAGGTGATAAAAAGCGGCAATGGACGGTCGGCATGCCAGACCACAGCCGTTTGTTTGGGGTTTAGCGCCCGCAGATCGACGACATCGACGGCAAAGTTGGTCATAAAAAGAAGGTGGCGATCAGTCCATCAACAGCCCGCCGTTTACGTCTATCGTCTCCCCAGTGATATGCCGGGAGTCGGAAGAGACGAGAAACAGCGCGCAGGCGGCTACATCTTCAGGACGGCCTTTTTCGCCGAGCGGGATGGCATCTACAAACGACTGCGGGTGTCCGGCGGACAGCACCGTGTCGATGATGCCGGGTGCTATGGCATTGACCCGAACCCGGTACGGCGCGAGTTCTCTGGCGAGCGATTTGGTAAGACAGTCTATCCCCGCCTTGGAGACCGAGTAGGGCGCACCCGCTACCACACCCCCGGTTTTTCCGGCGATGGAGGCGAGGTTTACAATGGCGCCGCTCCGTCTTTCTTTTAACGTCGGCATGACCGCTTTGGACAACAGAAACGGCCCCTTTAGATTGACGGCAAACACCCGGTCCCATTCTTCTTCGGTACACGCCTCTACCGAACGGAAGACCGCCAACCCTGCGTTATTGACCAGTATGTCGATCTGTCCGAACGCACGGAGTACGGTGGTCACCAATGTTTCGATGTCTTTCGCGTTTCCGACGTCACAGCGGCAGGCAACGGCTTTTCCGCCCGCGTCGGTTATTTCGGCGGCGACCTGTCCGGCGGAGGTTTCG
>VGJU01000170.1 GCA_016867335.1 Candidatus Zixiibacteriota bacterium
CCGCCGCCTGCACATTTTTTACCAGACCGAACGAAACGATATCCCGGTCGAATCCGGGGTATTTGACTTGTTTGAGCGCATCGACGACTTTTTCCGGCGTTATGGTATCGGGCATATATGCTTTCCTGCCGGGCTGCGGCACACCATAGCCCGGCGATGAGATGACGGATGGTTGGACAAACCACTATTACGACACGGGTACGATGCGTTTTTCGGGGGATGCGGCATGGGTCCACTACACACCGCGGCCCTATGGATGGCGTTCTCCTTCGACCCATTCGGGCGCGCCATCGGCCCATATTTCCTTTTTCCACACCGGGACAACCTGTTTGACACGGTCTATGGCGTATGCGCACGCTTCGAACGCCGCATTTCTGTGGGGCGTGGCAACGGCGATAAGAATGCTGATTTCTCCGATTTCGAGCACGCCGATGCGGTGTAGCATGGCAACGTCTTCAATGCCCCATTGGGCACGGATTTCGTCACCGATTTCACGCATTTTCTTTTCGGCCATTTCGGCGTATGCTTCGTATTCGAGGCGCGCGGTGCGTCGGTTTTCGGCGTGATCACGGACTGTGCCCGCAAATGTCACCACCGCGCCGTGGTGGGGTTTGAGTACCCACTCGAATAGGGCATCGGGTCGGATGGGAGCGGTCGTGATTTTAAACATCCGTGCCTCCGCTCACTGGGGGGATGCAAGCCAACTCGTCGCCGTCACGCAACACGGCGGACGCGGCGACATATTCGGCGTTGACGGCCAGGCGCAAACTGGAGCGGTAGCGGTCCAACGCGGGATAAAGCCCGGTTAGACGGTCAAACGCGCCGGCGGCGGTCGTCCCGTCCGTCACATCGAGCGCCAGCGTCGTCCTCCCCACGGCGTCTTTGCATCCGGCAAAAAATCTGACGTGTATATGCATATAGTTTTTTATCCTGCGTGTGAGCGCCACGCGGCATCCCACAATTCCCGAAACCCTCTCAGCCTACTCCAAGACGTTTTTTTGCCCGGTTTTGTCTATCGAACCGAATGTTCGAAATGCCTACAATCGGCATATATGCTCCGCTGCCATACCCCGTGTCACGTTCCGCGTATCCACTACAGCACGGGCATGGCGGACGATAAACGCTGCGTCAAATACCCGGTGCGCGGTCAGAATAACCACACAGTCGGCCCGTTTCAGCGTTTGCGTCGTCAGGTTTACCGACCGTACCCCCCCCTCGTTGAGCCGTAGTTTTGGGATGTGTGGGTCGTGATACGACACCCGCGCACCCTTTGCCGTCAGAATTTCGAACACTTCGATAGCAGGCGACTCGCGTTCGTCGTTGACATCTGCTTTGTAGGCAACCCCCATCAGCAATACGCGAGAACCTTTTACGCTCTTTTCCATGTCGTTTAGCGTGCCCACGACTTTTTCGACCACATAGTGCGGCATACTGGCGTTGACTTCGCTTGCCAATGCGATAAAACGTGCCGAATAGTTGAGCGCCTTTAGTTTCCAAGAAAGATAGTGCGGGTCTATGGGGATGCAGTGCCCGCCCAACCCCGGACCGGGATAGAAAGGGGTAAACCCGAACGGTTTGGTCGCCGCAGCCTCTATGGTCTCCCAGACATCGATCCCCAGCCGATCGCATATCAAGGCAATCTCGTTGACCAGCCCGATGTTTACGCTTCGAAACGTATTTTCCAGGAGTTTTACCATTTCAGCCGTCCGGGTGCTACTCACCGGAACCACACGCTCGACGATTTGGCCGTATAGAGAAGCGGCCAGCGCGCGACAATCCGGTGTAATGCCCCCTACCACCTTGGGAATCGTCGAGAACGAATACTGTTTGTTCCCCGGATCGATCCGTTCCGGAGAATACGCCAGACCAAAATCGACACCGGCTTTCATCCCGCTACGCGAAAGCACGGGCAACACCACCTCGTCGGTCGTACCTGGATAGGTCGTGCTTTCCAGCACCACAAGCCCTCCAGGCCGCAGGTAGCCGGACAATCCCTCGACGGCGTCGAGGATATACGACAGATCGGGGTCCTTGGTTTTACTCAGCGGGGTGGGAACACAGATAATCACGACATCTTGATCCCGAATTTCCGCATAGTCGAGGGTGGGGTGAAAACGACCTTCCGTAGCCTGTAGATCGTCCGACGAGACGTCCGTAATGCCGGTCTCCCCGCACTTCAGCCGCTCGATTTTTGCCGGCGACGAGTCTATGCCCGTCACCCGAAAGCCGGCACGCGCAAAAGAAAGCGCCACAGGCAAGCCTACATAACCCAGTCCGATGACCGATATACGGGCTTGCCGGGTCTCGATTTTTTTGTGTAACTGTTCGAGTAGCGTCATGGGATCCTCGTTCCGGCCATCCGTTTTTTAACCTGTCGATGAGAAAAAGAGCACCGCTGTTTTGGCAGTGTGAAGCAAGAAAGGTGAAGGGAGTTGCGGACAAAAAAGGAAACGGGTCAGCGGCGTGCCATGCCCGTGTAGATATCTACCAGCGTCTCCCGGAGATCGAAATGCACTTTCCACGTCGGATAGTGCGATTCGAATTTCCGCAGATCGCTCACATACCAGATGTGGTCGCCGATCCGATTGACATCCGAATAGGTCCACGACAGCCGGTTGTCGGTTATCTCTTCGCACAGGGCGATGGCTTCGAGTATCGAACAGTTGGCGTATCTCCCGCCCCCCATGTTATACACCTCGCCGGATACCGGGTTCCGATATACCTCCCAGAACGCGTCTACAAGATCGTGGCTATGCAGGTTGTCTCGCACCTGCTTGCCTTTGTAGCCAAATACCGTATAAGGCGTCTTTTGTATCGCACATTTCATCAGATACGCCAGAAAGCCGTGCAGCCGTGTTCCCGAATGCGCCGGGCCGGTAAGACAACCGCCCCGAAACGCTACCGTCTTCATTCCGAAATAACGTCCGTATTCCTGCACCAGCACATCCGCCGCCACCTTGGACGCTCCAAAAAGGCTGTGTGTCGTAGCATCTATGCTCATGGTCTCGTCGATGCCTTGCACATGATATGGATGGGACGTATCCACCGTCCACCGTGTCTCGGTTTCGACCAGCGGAAGCCGGTTTGGCGTGTCGCCATATACCTTGTTGGTGGACATAAACAGAAAAACCGCTTCCGGACAATGTTTCCGGGTCATCTCCAGCAGGACAAGCGTGCCGTTGGCGTTGACGCTGAAATCGACGAACGGCTCGCGCGCGGCCCAGTCGTGCGACGGTTGCGCTGCGGTGTGAACGATTACGGCAATATCTCTTCCGTATTCCGCAAACAGCCGATCCATGCCCTGCTCATCCCGAATATCCGCCTCGAAGTGACGGTAGTCGGGCAGTTCCCGCTCCAGTTTCTCCCGGTTCCATGCGGTCGAGGCTTCGTCCCCGAAAAAATACCGCCGCATGTCGTTGTCCACTCCAACGACCGTAAATCCTTTTTCGGCAAAATACCGGGCCGACTCGGAACCGATCAATCCAGCGGAACCTGTAACGATGCAAATAGGCATGAAACATCCCTTTGAACACTACAGCGAGCACAACTCTTCTGGCGGTTTGCCGCACGATCAACTATGCGCTACAGCCTGATGGGGCGCGTCCCCAAACGACCTGTTCAAAAGTCAGTAATCAAAGGCTTGTGGACGTTTAGTCAAGCGCTTTCTGTATGGGAAACCGCTTGACAGTCCACAAACGGCACTTTATATTGAATTTTGGTTATATGCCTCGCCTTGCCTCTTTTTATCCGCTTTTCGACGGAGCGACGCTTATTTAGCAACGTTAAAAGTTTGTACGGAGTACAACTTTGCATACGTTGAACCGGCTTGTATTCACCGGTCGTCAAACAGCGTCGCTACGCTCTCGGTTTTTCTTGTAGCCTTTATACTTTCGATGTTCGTTCCTACTCTGTGGCGCGATACCCGTCCGTTTTGCCGGACAGAATGCCGAAACTCGCTTACGCGGTGCTTCGCCTTTCCGGCGCTTATCGGTGCAACCTGCACGTTATGAAAAATCGTCTCTTATCGTTTGCTTGTCGCGTGTTTTTGCTGTTCGTTCTGCCGATCGGGTTGCACCCATTCTCCGTTTTTGCCGTGGGGCCGACCCTCCGGTTGAGTGGCGCGGAAAAATATTTTGTCGGTTTCGAAGAAGTGGACGGAGTCGCAGGCAAGACGTCGGCTGTCTCGCGCCGCGCATTGTCCGACCCTGTCGCGCTGACAAAATTCCATACGCTCGTTTTTCCCTCCGCGCAACTTTTAGCGTTCAAAGACCGGGCAACCGGTGTCGGATTTCGTGTTCCGCTCGTTCTCACGTACGACGAATACTATCACCGCCGAGCCGAGGCCCAGTGGCGCAGTCTGTGGCGGCGCAGTGTCGAAGAACACCGCAAGGCCGGTCAGGCGGATGCGACCCAACGCAGCCTGCTCTCGCTCGACCTGCCCGTCAACCTACCCAGCATACTCGGTGGCGGCACGCCCAACTTCAGCATCACCGGCAGCCAGCGTATCGAACTCAACATGCGTAGCGAATGGACCGACAATCAGGTCTCTACCGCCACCAATCGCGTGTCTCGATTTCCCGCGCTCACTATGAAACAACAACAGCAGTTTGCCATCAGCGGAACCATCGGACAGAAAATCAGCGTCAATCTCCAGCAGGACAGCCAAGCGTTCAGTGATCTGGACAACCGTATCTCCGTTCGCTATGAAGATCGGTTTGACGACGGACGAGAAGGCAATTCGATCTTCAAGAAATTCGAGGCGGGGAATGTATCGCTGTCGCTGGAAAACGCCCAATTTACGGGATATACGGCCCAGCACTCCGGGTTGTTCGGACTAAAACTCGAAAGCCAGATCGGTGCGTTCAGGCTGACCACCGTCATGAGCCAGGAAAAGGGCGAGGGTCAGGCGGCCACGTTTCAGGCCGGAGCGCAAGAAAGCCGCCAGCAAATTCGGGATACGGATTACCGCCGGGGCACGTACTTTTTTGTGGATGCAAGCTACCGAAAAAATTTTAGCCGTCGTGACGCGCGGGGACTTCACATCGCCGCGGCGGATTCCATCGAAATCATCCGCGTGTTTGTAGCCGACCGCTCTTCGCAGCAAAATCTCGCCAATGTCCGCAAAGGCATCGCCTATCTTGAACCCCCCATATCGGTCGGCAGCGGGTTGCCTTCGTTGCCCGACTCGTCCGACTTTGAACGCGGAGACTACCGCGAACTCGACTTTACCGAATACTACATAGACCGGAACCTCGGCTATATCGCCCTCAACACGCCGCTTCAGGCCGGCGCCGCGCTTGGTGTCTACTACCGCACCCGAAACCGCAATACCGGCATACGGGTCGAATACGGCGACGTGCCCGACGTAAACAACCAGACCACAGAAGCCGCGCTCCGTCTTCTCAAAACCCGGCAAGAAAGAGTACCCGACGCCAGCGTGGCCGACGATCCCGCCCAATGGGGGGTTTGGCAATACGAATGGCGCAACGTTTATTTTCTCGGCAAGACGGAAATCAATTCCGAAGGGTTTGAACTACGTATCACCAAGCGCGAAGCAGGCAAACAGGAACAGGATGTAGACGAACAGGGACGGCAGTACATACAGCTTCTTGGGCTGGACCGTCGGGGCATCGATCCGGGCAGTCCGCCCGATCGGCTGGTAGACATCGATCCGGAACTGATCAATTTTCAACGGGGAGAACTCATCTTTCCCGATCTGTATCCCTTCGCGCCCACCCTAAGCGCCAAAGACAACGGACTGGCCTATCCGGTCACACAGGAAAGCGGTATTACCGAACAAACACCCGAACTCTACACCCGCAGATCGTCCGAGATATCGACCAATTTCGCGACGTTTAATCGGTACAACATCGAAGTCGAATACCGTGACCGGCTGGCACAGTACGCGTTGGGGCGCAGCAATATCATCGAAAACAGCGAAGTGGTTCGTCTCAACGGAAAATCGCTTCAGCGCGGTTCCGACTATATCATGCTCTATGAGGTGGGGCAGATACGCTTTTTGAACGAAGCCGCGCTCGACCCCAATGCGGACGTATCCGTGCAGTACCAGTTCGCGCCTTTTTTCAAACCGGCCTCCAATACACTCATGGGGTTTCAGGGACGCTACGAACTCAACAGCAACTCATGGATGCGGGGCACGGTGCTGTACCGTTCCGACAAGTCGCTCGACCAGAAATCCCGTGTAGGCCGCGAAACCGGCAGATATGTGCTTTGGGATTTTGATACGCGGTTGGCGTACAAACCGGCGTTTTTGACTTCGCTGGTCAACTTGATTCCGTTGGTCAGAACCGATGCACCGTCGTCGCTCAACATCTCTGCCGAATTGGCCCAGAGCATTCCCGACCCCAATACACGCGGCGACGGGTTTATAGACGACTTCGAGGGGGCCAAGGAAGAAACTGATCTTGGTGTGCGGCGCTCGGTGTGGACACCGTCCAGCCCTCCGCTCGGACGGTCGCATCTGACGCGGGGCCGCATGTTCTGGTTCAACCCACAGGAACAGGTGGATGTCCGCGAAATATACCCCACCCGCGAGGTGGTGCTCCGTGACGCGATTCAACACGTGCTTGCGCTCCGCTTCGATCCCCGCACGCCCGATCTCAGATGGGGCGGATCGGGCATAGACGGCCCTTTTGTACAGGAATGGGGCAGATCGGGATCCGCAGCGCTTCGCGCCCGCTGGGGCGGTATCATGCGTCCGCTTGTCGGCGGTAACATCGACCAGACACGCAGCAAGTTTCTGGAAGTGTGGATAAACGGCGACCGGGGAGAGGTGCATTTCGATCTCGGTTCTATCAGCGAGGATGTAAATCAGAACAATGAGTACGATACCGAAGACGATAGATCGGACGGTTTTGGTAACGACCTTATCGACCCTGGGGAAGATACGGGGGTAGACGGGCTTGCAGACGAGGAAGAAACAGGATTCGACCCGGTATCGCTTGTGTCTCGCCCGTACGATGCGGTGTCCAACCCGGATCCACACGGAGACAATTTCTTTTTTGACGGTTCTCCGGCCAACAATTTCGAGTTTGACAAAGTGGACTATTCACGGATCAACGGGGTCGAGGATAATGTCAACGACGGCGAGCGGGGCCGTCGCCCCAATACGGAGGACATCAACAACTCCGGTTTTATCGATACCCAGAACGATTTTTTTCAGTACGCCATCGACCTGAGTCCGGACAGTCCCGACACCGCGCTCGTCGCCGGCGGCGATCGCAACCGGGCCAATTGGGGCAACAAACGGAGCTGGCGCATGTACCGGATTCCGTTGACGCCTCATAGGCTCAACACGGCCTATAAAGGACAGACCGGATCCCCGAGTTTTTCGCTGATCGAGATGGCCCGTATCTGGGTTACCGATGTCGAAGATTCCGTCGCTTTGCGTATCGCGTCGATTCAGATCGCGGGCAACAAGTGGCAGGAGGATCAGCGCGGCGCCCTCACGGACTCTGTCGGCACCGCTATTTCCGTCGCCTCACAGATCGCCACCGGCGAGTCGTTTAACGTATCGGTAAAAAATACCTACGACAACCCTGGTGACTACGTGTCTCCGCCCGGCGCGATCGTGGAGTTCGACCGGGTTACCGGCGTTCAAAATCGCGAACAATCGCTGACGCTGAACTATCGAAATCTGCAACCCGGTCATCTCGGTCAGGCGTTTCAAACCTTTTTCAAGGATCAGGATTTGACCTTATATAACAAACTCAAGATGTTTATCTACGGCTCCGAAGATACGGGTGGCGACCAGTCGCCTCATGTTTTTATTCGATTTGGCAACGGTTCTACCGACTATTATGAGTACAGAAACAACGTGGTTCCGGGCTGGGATCCCCAGAATCACCTGGAAATCAATTTCACCGACCTTACGGCGCTCAAAAGCGAAACCGAAACCGCCCGATTGCAGGGAACTTCCGTGGACACCTCCTTTACCGTACGGTTTTCGGACAACGCAGAGCGCCAAGTGTTTATTCATCCAGGCACGGCGCAAGGACGCAAGGTGGCCTTTGTCGATTTTGGCGACGGACGCCAGTATCGGGTGCAAGGCAACCCTTCGCTCTCCCGTATCCGTCAGATTACCGTCGGCGTCGCCAACCCTTATGCTTATCCGTTGACCAAAGGTGAAATCTGGATAGACGAACTTCGGGCGGCCAATGTACGCCGAGATCGCGGCATGGCCGGACGTATCACGGTAGACGCCGATCTGGCGGACTTTGCGTCCATCAGAGGGTCTTTTCAACAGGTCGGAAGCCACTATCGCCAGATC
Source organism: Candidatus Zixiibacteriota bacterium (assembly GCA_016867335.1). Classification (GTDB taxonomy): domain Bacteria; phylum JAAXHH01; class JAAXHH01; order JAAXHH01; family JAAXHH01; genus VGJU01. The sequence goes on from VGJU01000170.1 coordinate 8,291, forward strand.
GGACAACCCGAAGCCGGCAGCACAAGTACCTTTCGTGATCTTGGTACCGACTTTCAACTCGAACGTTTTTTTCCGAAATCATGGGGACTGGCCCTGCCCCTTCGCATGAGATGGACGCACGACCGTCGGCTGCCGCGTCTTCAAGTAGGGTCGGACATTGTCCTTTTGCGGACCGATCAACGAGAAGACCAGCGAACCGAAAACAACAAACGTACCTTTTCCATTGCCTACTCCAAACGGCAGAACTCCAAAAACCCGTTTATACACTGGACGCTGGAACGCATCCGGTTTAACTACTCCTCTTCGTTTGACGTGCGGCGCAGCGTAACCAGCGT
>VGJU01000171.1 GCA_016867335.1 Candidatus Zixiibacteriota bacterium
TGCGGCGAAGGTGACCAGCAAACCGCGCGAACTGCTCCACTGTCACAATGTGCAGTTTCACAGCGCCGCATTTTCCCGTCTTATCGTAGATCCTCGGTTTACCGACCGAGCGGCGGATATCATCGGGCCGAACATCCAGCTTCACCATACCAAGATGTTTATCAAACCGCCGGAGCGGGGAACGCCTTTTCCGATGCACCAAGACTATCCGTATTTTCCCCATGAACGCCACACCATGATCGCCGCTGTCGTCCATTTTGACGATGCGCCGGTGGAAAAAGGGTGTATCCGGGTGGTTCCCGGAAGCTATCGGATGGGACCGTTTGAACACATGAGCGACGGCGGGCACCATCTGCCTGTCGAAAAATATCCCGTGTACGAATGTACGCCCTGCCCGGCGGAAGCGGGTGACGTGTTGTTTTTCAGTTATCTGACGATTCACGGGTCCGGTGTCAATGAAAGCGCTCACCCTCGAACAACGATGCTTGTCCAGATGCGCGACCCCACCGACCACCCGTTGATGCAGGTCCATCTTTCGCGGGGCCAAGGCGTGATGCTTAGAGGCATAGACCCATCTACGGACGCCGAATCGGCTGTGCCGTCGGGATCTCGATTTGCCAAGCAAGTTGCCGCTGTAGCCAAAACAGGATAGCGAAGCCGCTATTGCCGTCTCAAGCGCGACAACGGAGTAGCTTATGCGCAGGGCCGTATGGTTGGCGTTTTTGCTGGTTTGGGGATGCGAATTCAAGGGGGCGTCTTCGGAGGACATACCGCCCGTTCCGCATATGGAACCGGTGTCTATCGAGGAGTTTGGCGCGCTGGTCGATACGCTCTCCGAACCCTCCGGATATTTTGACAGCGACAACCTGATTTCCAACGAAAGCGGCTATCTCAATGTAGTGGCCAAACTGCGCGAAAACGAGGTGTCCGGTGGCGTGTATATCGGTGTAGGGCCGGATCAGAATTTTACCTACATCGCCAAAATCCGTCCGGCATACGCCTTTATCCTGGATATCCGCAGAGACAACCTGCTCACCCATCTGCTGTTCAAGGCACTTTTCGAGATGTCTGGTTCGCGTGCCGAATATCTTTCGTTGCTGTTTAGCAAACCGTGGCTTCCCGAGTGGCAACCGGAAAACCCAACTATCGTGGACCTGATTCAGTATTTTGAATCCACTCCCGGCGACGAAGGGTTGTTCAAACAAAATTGGACCGCAGTCCGGGAGCGTGTGGAAGGCTATGGCGTACGGCTTACCGAAGAAGACCTGTCCCGCATGGCGTTGACGTACCGTACGTTTTTTGTGGATCATCTGGATATGCGTTGGCAGTTCCGCGATCGGGGAGACCAGGGTATACCGTTTATCACGTACCGGGATTTTCTTCTGGGTGTGGACCTCGAGGGCATGTATGGCAATTTTCTCCATACCGACGGCGATTTCGCCTATGTAAAAGCCATGCAGGAAAACAATCGGATCATTCCGGTAACCGGCGATTTTGCCGGCCCCAAAGCGTTGGTATCCATAGCGGACTACACGCGGTTCCGAGAGGAGTACGTATCCGCGTTTTATCTTTCCAACGTCGAATTTTATCTGGCTTCCAACGGTCAATTTGGGCGTTTTGCCGAAAACGTGGCGCAGTTGCCGATTCGCGAAAACAGCATGTTGATTCGCGCCTATGTAAATCTGCCGGGCGAAACCCATCCGCTTCGTCAGGACGAAGAACTTCTGACGACCGTCTTACAGCCTGTGGCCTCGTTTAATCGCATCTACGCGGAAGGGTTGTATCAATCGTATTACGACACGGGTACAGCGGACTATGTCGAGTACTGAGCAAACCAGGCGCACCTCAGTAGCCATTCCTCCGCTTGGGTTTTTCGCGCAGGCGAGGAAGCCGTTTGCGTGAGTTTTCGAAAAACTTCCGCTGCGTTGTCGTACCGTTTCTCGAAAAAATGACATAGCCCCATCAGCCGCTGGGTCTCTTCGTCAAGCAATGGATCGGTTGTCTTGACCATGGAAGCGCGTATCAGATAGGGTAGCGCAAGACGATAGGACTCTTCGAGAAACAGTCTTCGTCCGATCAGATAATACCCTACGGAAAAATCCGGATCCACCTGCAACGCCTCTCCCACCAGCCGGATTTTGTATCCTTCGTCCGGATCGGCCAGTAGATACGCCCGGATCAGGTTTCGGACACGGGGCCGGTCAAGCGCAGCCAGCTTGGTCAGCGCCTCGCGGTCTGCCCGGTCGGAAGCGTGTCGGTCCAGCGCTTTTTGGTAACGGTCACGCGCCCTGTCGATATCACCACGTTCCCATGCCAGATCGCCCTGCATGAGATACGCCTCCTTCTGAAGCCCCACCACGACATCCTTTTCGAGTATAGATGCCGCCAAGGAATCGGCGCGTCCGACGTGTCCGGCGCGATAGACGGAGAACAGCAGCCCCCGCAGGGTAGCCGTTCCACCCGGCTGTGCCGCCTCCGCCTGTTCGAAAAGCCGCACCGCAGCTCTGTAGCGTTGTTTGGCATAAGCGGTCGTAGCCGCGTATGTCAACACCGCCGCCCGGTGCGGACACCGCCGCTCAAAGATACTCGGCTGTATAAACGCTTGACGGGCGATACGCAGATCTTCTTTCGAAAGGCGGATGCTGTCCGTAAAAGCTTCCCATTGCTTGACCAGCGTAGAAAGCGATTGACCGTATCCTTTTTCGACATCGCCGTCCGGAAAGGCGATTTTGAATTTCTCCATACCGTACCGGTCGATCAGAAAACGCACAAACGACCCGCACAGCGTATAGGCGCGCGATGGCGCTTCGGTCCAGAAGCCGACCATTCCGACGATATTTTCGAGCGGCGGGGCCAACCCGAGTTGCCGCATGGCGCGGCTCCACTGATGCGGGGTAAGTCTGCCCTCGTTCCAATCCGCCGCCACAGCCAGCCCTTCGTGAAACCCCATCTTGTAGCTCCCCCCATACAACCGGTTTCCAAACACCGACGACAGAACGTGCGCGAGTTCGTGTTTTATCACCGGATGAGGAAAAGGTTCGTCGTTAAGATGCATCTCCTCTTCCCCCGGACGCTCCAGCGAAGTGTCTTGCGCGCCCATGAGTCGTTTTTTCTGTTCGGGCGAAGCATAGATATAGGATCCGATACGGTGTGACGGCGGTTTTACGTCGAGAAACTTGGCAAGACGCGCAAGCTGATATTCGTGATCCAGCGCGATCCATTCGATACGACGCGCCGTGTCGGAGTTGCGGTCATAGTAGATGTCGAAATGGGGGGTCTGTTTGTGCCCGCCGAGCGTCTGGCGGATATGCGTCCTATCGACGACGATGCCCAGTTTGGCCCGATTCGTGTGCGCGACGGCAAGCGTGATACAGGCGGATAGACAGACGATACGCGCGACCGTTGCGCCGATCTCTCTACGCAGCGAAGGGGGCTTGAGAAAAAGACGACGCTTGACCGTCCATGTCTGCGTATCGACACAGGCATACAGCCCGGTGGTAGCAGCGACGACCCACAACAGGTCGATGGCGCGCGAGGCCAGCAGGGTCGGGGTAATTTGTACGATTTCGTCGTAGATCGGACCGGGAAAATATCCGATGATCGGGTTGTAGGCAAAAACCGGAGGTTGCGTCAGTATCCGGTACAGACTGACACCGAAAAACGCGGCGATGCAGGCGATAAAGAGACCCCCTGCCGGACGGGGTCGGCGCGTGACAAGGATGCACCCCATGCCGAGAGCTGTGGAGAAAAAGGCCGTAACACCGGGAAGGAGCAAATAAAAAGCCAACCCTTCGAGCGGGGCGCAAAATCCCGATAGATAGCTTTTTATGGTCATGACGACAAGCGGAGGAACAAGAAGCAGCAGGGCGACGGCTTCCAGCGTAGCAAACGTGCCTCCCACTCCCATGTCGCGGACCCTCTTACCGGTCAGCATGTCATAGCAAAGAAAAATCGCCAAAAATCCTGCACCAAAGGCAACGGGAAGCGTCATCGCAAGGGCAAACTCGAATCCGAGGTCGTCGATCAGTGGAATCTGCGTCATCGCGAGCGCTACAACGGTAAACAAGCCGTTAACGACGACAGCAGGGCGGGAAAAAAGGAGAGGAGAAGGCATGGATCGGCAAAATAAAGAAAAAATCTATGGGCAACCAACTCTTTTCATTGGCAAATCGTGTAAGCCCCTCGGGCTTTCGGAAGGATTCTTTTGTTGACAGTGCCGTCTTGGCCGGGTATACTGGTAAGGGATACCGTCTTCCACTGATCCGAGATCGACGGCCCGCTGTGTCCATCCGTTTTCGAAACCCACTATTCGAGGAAATACCATGCACCGACATCTAAAACGCTTTGCGTCGTTGTGTATGCTTTGCGGTCTGTTGATAAGTTTGAACGGCTGTTTTCTCTTTGGCGGCGGAGGGGGCGAAAGCAAGAACGCTAAGAAGATGACCAAAGAGGAAAAGGCCGCCGCAAAAAAAGAGGCAAAAGCGGAAGAACAGTTTGCTACCACGCTCGAAGTGGGCTTGACGCTCAAAGACGCAGGGAAATACGAAGAAGCGCTGTTGATCTATACCGAAACCATCGCGCAGGATTCTACCACGCTGGTCGCTGCCAGGGCCATGCATGAAATGGGTAACGTATATCTCGAAATGCTGGACTACGAAAAAGCGCAGATGGCTTACGAACGGGTGATGCAACAGTTTCCGGCTTTCGAAGCTAACGAAGAGGTAAAGAAAAAATTCGAGTTTGCCAAGGCAGCGCAACAGGTACGGATAGAGCGTCTTAAAGTGGCAAAAGAAGGGCCGTCGATGAAATAGCCAATCTTTCCTTTTTCCAATCCTTCCAGGCGCGCCCGGCGGATATGCTGTGGCGCGTCTGTTGTTATGGAGGGTTTTACATGATCTCGTTTTATTGCTGGCGGCCCGTTTTCTCCGCCGCAGTTCTTCTTGCGGCGCTCTATCTGACACCGGGTACTTCTGCCCAGACCGAAGAGTCGGTAGTTACGGCAACCGCCGTTCTTTCTGTTGACAAGGCCGTTCAGGGCAAGACGTTTCAGGCGGCCGTCATGGCAACGCTGGCAGACGGATTTCACGTCAACGCGCACAAACCGACCGAAAAATGGCTGATTCCTATCGAATTGACCATCGCCCCGCTCAAAGGCGTGACCGTCGAACCGGTGCTGTATCCTCGACCGATCGAAAAGGCGCTTGCCTTTTCCGACGGCCAAAAATTGGCGTTGTACGAAGAGACGTTTACCGTCGGTGTGTCGATAAAAGTCGATAAAACGCTTGCGCCCGGAAAATATACGCTCAAGGGAACGCTCGGCTATCAGGCATGCAACGACCAGATGTGCATGGCGCCGGACGAGATTCCCGTGGAAATCGCGTTTCAGGTCGTAAAAACCGGACAGGCGGCCAAATCCGTCAATCGCGACGTGTTTACGAAAGATCCGTTTCTTCCAAAGACAGTCGGGGGAAAATGACGGAAGGAGGATGCGATGGATACGAATCTTGATTTCGACTATCGACCCAAGCTGGGAACGCGACGAGATTTCGGCATAGGCATTATAGGGGCGGGCGCTATCGTCAACGCGGCGCATCTGCCCGCCTATCGCAAAGCCGGGTTTAACGTGGTAGGGATTACCGATGCCGACGTCGCGCGTGCCCGCGAAACCGCTCGCAAATTCGAGATTGCCAAGGTGTACGAAACGGTGGAAGCATTGGTAGACGATCCGGCGATCCACATCGTCGATATCGCCGTACCCCCGTGGAATCAGCTTGGATTGGTTCGTCAGGCCGCCGCCGCGGGCAAACATATTCTCTGTCAGAAACCGCTTTCCAACGTGTACGTGGAGGCGGTCGAGATCGTGCAACTGGCCGGCGCCGCGGGTGTCAAACTGGCGGTAAATCAACAGATGCGATGGGATCAGGCGGTGCGCAGTGCACGCACGTTGCTAAGCCGGGGGTGGTTGGGCGATCCCGTTTCGGCGACGATAGACGTAGGCATCCTGACCGACTGGAGCGCGTGGCCTTGGCTGTTGACCGTCGAAGGACTGGATCTCATGTACCACAGCATCCACTATTTCGACTCCATGCGGTCGCTGTTTGGCGATCCCAAACAGGTGTGGTCGGTCGCTACGCGCTATCCTGAACAGAAACCCATAGGTGAAACCCACACCCACACCCTGCTCGACTATGCCTCCACGTTTCGGGCGCTGGTCGCGGTCAACCACAACAACTGGACGACCGACCGGTTTGCTACGCTTCGCATCGAAGGAACCCATGGGTATCTGAAAGGCACGTTCGGTCTGCTGTACAATTATCCGTATGGGCGTCCCGACACGCTCGAATTCTACTCGCGTGCGCATTATCCACATCTGACGTTCCAGCATGTTTTCGAGGAGATGTGGATTCCCGATTCGTTTATTGGTCCGATGGGCGAGTTGATGCGGGCTATTGGCGAAGGACGCGAACCGGAGACATCAGGCACGGATAATCTCCATACCCTGCGTATCGTTCACGCGGCCTACCGGTCGATAGAAGAACGTCGTGCGGTATCTCCGGACGAAATCGCATGATACCCGACGTGTTGGTCGTCGGTGCCGGCGTTATCGGGTTGTCGGTGGCGCATGAGTTGTTGGAGCGAGGCTTACGTGTGACCGTCCTCGACGCGGGCGAGCCAGGCCGAGGTGCTTCCTTTGCCGCTGCCGGCGTCCTGGCACCGCAAGGCGCGCATCCACATACCGGTCCCTATCTCGACCTGTCGCTCCGCAGCCGCGACCTGTATGCGTCCTATACGGCCCGGTTACGCGAATGCACCGGTATGGACGTCGAATACCGGACCGACGGCGGGTTGCATATTGCTTTGGACGACATCGAAGCCACCGAACTGGAAACCAGACTTCAGGATCAACAGAAGTTAGGATTGCCTGTAGAACGGCTGTCCGGCGACGAAGTGCGTCGTCTCGAACCTGCGCTGTCGCCGGAAGTAAGGATGGGGTTACTTTTTCGCGGATTGCATCAGGTCGAAAACCGGCGGTTGCTCAGGGCGCTTATCGGGGCGGTAGGGTTGCGAGGCGGGGTTTTGCTCTCCGGTATGCCCGTACGAAGACTGGCGTTTCGCAAGGGTCGCGTCACCGGTGTCGCCGTACAGTACGAAACGCTCAAAGCGGGTTTGGTCGTCAACGCCGCCGGGGCGTGGGCGCGTATGCTCGGTGTCAGAAATCTGTCGCTTGCCCCGCCCGTAAAACCGGTACGAGGACAGATGCTGGCGTTGGACGTCGCATCGAAAACCCCGTTTCGGCATGTAATTCAAGGGAGCGGGCAATATCTTGTGCCTCGACGAGACGGAAGGCTGTTGGTCGGTGCGACGGTCGAAAAGGTAGGATTCGACAACCAAGTGACGACCGCCGGTCTGGCCGAACTGACGACACGCGCGCTACGGATTGCTCCCTTGCTCGCCTCCGCCCCAGTCGTCGAAACATGGGCTGGACTACGCCCTATGTCCAAAGACGGAAAACCGATACTCGGTCCCGCCGGTATCGCGGGATTGGTGCTGGCTGTGGGGCATTACAGAAACGGTATCCTGCTTGCCCCAATTACCGCAACGCTTATCGCCGACCATGTGACCGGCGAGGGCATCGCCCCCGACCTTACCCCTTTTCTATTGGAACGGTTCAGCCCAGCGTCATAATCTGGCGGATACGCAGGGCCGTTTCCCGCATCGTTGCCTCGTCTCCGCCTACCTCGCTGGTCAGTGCGCCGTCGAAACCGGTCGCCCGCAACTCCCGCATCACTTCCGGCCAGGCCACGTCGCCGTTCATCAGTTGTACCCACGCCGTATCCCGCCGACGAAAATCCTTTACATGTACACGTACGATCCGGTGACGCAGTTCGCGCACCCACATCTCTGCAAAACCGTAGAAGATCATGTTGGCTGTGTCGAGATACACCCCCACACCGGGAGAGCCAATTTCATCGACAAACTGGCGTGTCTCACGGGGGCTGAGCAGAAATTTGTTCCATACGTTTTCGACACCGATGACGCACTTCCTGCGTTCGGCTTCCGGTCCCAGCGTTTTTAGCGCGTCACGCGCGTGGTTCCACGTCGTCTCGTAAGAGGAAGACGCCTCCAGCGCGCCGGGGTGCAACAGCAACGCCCCGACGCCTATGGAGGCGGCAATTTCCAACCCTCGTTCGAGTATGCGGATACGTTTGTCACGCTCGGAGACGTCCGGGGACAACAACGATCCGGCGTCGCGGCGTGTGGGCAGGATAGCGGAAATTTCGAGACCAAAACGGTCGCAGGCCGCACGGATGTTCGCCAGTTCTTGTGCCGAGGCATCGATAGAGGGTACTCCCGTATCGGAAAATACAAGTTCGATGGCCTCATAGCCTGTATCGCGGACATACCGGAGATCGTCTTCCAGATCGGTCCGTTTCAGACACAACTGGGTAATGCCCGGTTTCATTTCTTCTCCAGTGGGATGGGAACCCCATGAGCTTGCTGTGGGGAGGAATGCCATAAAGGGTTGACAGC